>JAAZAB010000119.1 GCA_012514555.1 Lentisphaerota bacterium | reverse complement strand
GCATCTGCTGTGTTGCAGCGGGTTCGGAGTATGTCACAATACACCTTCACCCGCTATGCCTTGCATCTGCGGCGCTCTGACCAATCGCAAAATCCGGGTTGAAAATCTGATAACAAAGCCATCCACCTGACGGCTGACGCCGCAGGTGCCGGCACGTTCGGCGAGTACGCCTCACGCGCGGCGGGCGCACGTCATTCAGAATCCCGCGGCGGAAGAAGAGAATGGCGATTTTGGATTTGCAAAAAAAAGGAATCCAATCCACAATCCGCACCCGCAAATCCAATACAGAGAGGTCACAATGTCCCCTGCGGTAGCTCCGGTCAACAAGTCCGCCTTCAAGTGGCCGCACGGCGTGCGCGGCGCGCTCAGCCTTACGTTCGACGACTCCCGGCCGAGCCAGGTCGAGGTTGGCGTGCCGCTCTTCAACCGGTACGGGGTTCGCGCCACGTTTTATGTCCAGCCGAATTCGCTGCGCCTGAAGCTTGACGCCTGGCGCAAGGCCGTGGCCGCGGGCCACGAGGCCGGCGCCCATACCATGACCCACCCGTGCACGTGCAACTTTTCTTTCTCCGGCGCCGGCCTGGAGGACATGACGCTGGATGATATGGAAGAGGAGATTCTCGAATCCAATGCGCAGATCGAGGAGCTTGTCGGCGTGCGGCCGGCGACGTTTGCCTATCCCTGCGGCCAGAAGTTCGTCGGCCGCGGTGAGGAGCTCAGGAGCTATGTTCCGCTAATCGCCCGGCATTATCTCGCCGGCCGCGGCTGGCGAGACGAGTATTTCAACGCGCCCGACCGCTGCGACATGGCCCAGCTCTCCGGCATTGAATTCGACGGCGCTGATTTCGAGCAGGTCCGCCCGCAGATCGAGGCCGCGGCGAAGACCGGGAACTGGCTCGTGCTGGCAGGCCATGACATCGGCGCGGACCGCCGCGGGCAGATGACGAGGACCGCCACGCTGGAGGCCATCTGCGAATATTGCGGGGACCCGGCCAACGGCGTCTGGCTGGACACGGTCGCCGCGGTCGCCGCGCATGTCCGAAAGGCCCGAGGCCCCGGGTGAACGCGCAGGAGACTGCCTGCGCGGGAGCGCCATGATGCATAATCCGAAATGGTGCGTTTTCTTCGATTTCCATACCCAGCCGTCCTGCCCTGACGTCGGGTCTGATTTCGATTTCGACGCCATAACGGACAGGCTTAAGGAATGCGGAGTGGACTACATCGTGTTCCCGGCGCGCTGCAACATGGGCATGGCTTATTATGACACCAGGATTGGAATCCGGCATCCGGCCCTCAAGTACGACCTTCTCGGCAGGCTTGTCGGGGCCTGCGCCGCTAAGGGGATTGCCGTATCCGCATACATGAATGTCGGGCTCAGCCACGAGGAGGGCTTGATTCACAGGGACTGGACGGTTCTCAGCCCCGAAGGCTATTCCTGCCTGCCGGACAGGATGGACAACTTCTTCCGGAGGATGTGCTACAACAGCCCTTACGCCGGGCACCTGGTCGAAATGGCCTCGGAGGTGGTGAGAGAGTATCCCGTATCAGGCATGTTTTTCGACTGCATGTCAATCAACGAGTGCGTTGGCGTCGAATGCGTCCGTGAGATGAAGAGCCTGGGGCTGGACTGGGCGTCGCGCGAGGCGCGCATGGATTTCGCGCACATGTCGCAGTTGAGGATGGCGGAAAGGCTTTCCCGGGCGGTCAGAAGCATTAGGCGGGACCTCCTCCTGTATTTCAACGGGGTCTCTTTTGAGGATCAGCGGGAATTCGGGAGCTACCTGGAATACGAATGCCTGCCGACCGGCGGCTGGGGCTACGACAATCTTCCCGTATATGCCAGGTACGCTAGAAACCTCGGGAAGCCGGTGCTCAACATGACCGGGCGGTTCCACAAGTCCTGGGGCGATTTCGGGGGCATAAGGAGTGAGGCCAGCCTGGAATACGACTGCCTTTACGGCATCGCAAACTGCATGCGGACGACAATCGGCGACCATTTCCATCCGCGCGGCGACATCAACAAGGCCGCCTTCGGCCTGTACAAGCGCATCTACGGCCGCCTCAGGAAACTTGATCCCTGGCTCGATGGCGCGGCGCCCCTTACGGACATTGAATTGCTCGTGCCCGGGAACACTTTCGGGCATGCGCCCGCGGCGGCTTTGTCCGGAATCGCGGCCGCCGAGGGGGCGGCGCGGATGCTCTGCGAGCTGAAGCAGCAGTTCGACATTCTTCCCGGCAGTGCGGCTCCCGATCGCGCCAAGCTTCTCCTGCTGTGCGACGACGTTCAGCTTT
>JAAZAB010000118.1 GCA_012514555.1 Lentisphaerota bacterium | reverse complement strand
GATCAGGAGGTTCCTGCCCGCATATGTATTCCCCGCCGCCGTGACTTCGTAACCGTCCGCACTCCTGCCCGCGATCTCGCCGTGGGCCTCTACGATCTCCACGCCCAAACCCTTCAGGGTGGAGCGGACGCCGCCGGTCAGCACCTTGACGACCTTGTCCTTGCGGCTGTTCACGATTGCGTGGTCCAGACGGGTATCCTTTGCGAATACGCCGTATTTCTCCCCGTGCTCCGCCCCGTCCTTCAGTTTGGCCGCATACAGGTAGGCCTTGGAGGGGATGCAGCCTTCGTTCAGGCATACGCCGCCGATGAAGCGCTCTTCGATCAGAAGCACCTTCATGCCTTCATGCGCCGCGCGCTCGCCGGCCAGGTATCCGGCCGGTCCGCCGCCGAGTATGATCAGATCGTAAACCATTTGCGCCTCCCCCTATCTGGCCAGCAGTACGCTGAAACGCTCCAGCGTGCTGCACAGTTCCTGAAGGAACCGGGAGGCCGGCGCACCGTCCAGTGCGCGGTGGTCGTAGGTCAGGGAAAGCCCCATCGCCTGATAGGGTTTCATCTCCCCGCCTTCCATACGGACACGGGTCTGGATGTTGTTCACGCCCAGAATGCCCGTCTGGGGCGGGTTGATCACCGGGGTGAAATGTTCGATCCCCAGCGCGCCCAGATTGGAAATGGTGAAAGACGCCCCTGTCAGAAGGTCGGGCGATATTTTCCCCTCCTGGGCTTCTTTCGCGATTATTTTGGTCTGCCTTGCGATCTCGTTCAAAGAAAGCAGGTTCGCATTGAACAATGTGGGCACCAGCAGGCCGCGCGGCGTATCCACCGCCATGCCGATATGCACGTTCTTGAACACCCTGAGCTTGTCGTCGTCGTAATGCGCGTTCAGGGCCGGATGGTTCCGGAGCACCCTTGAGACCGCGTATATCACGATGTCGTTCAGCGTGATGTTTTCGAGGCTCAGCGCCTCCGCGTTTTCCTTGATCCGTTTGCGGAAGGCAAGGATGTCTGTCGCGTCGAAAGAGGAGGAATGCGTGAGCTGCGCCATATTTGAAAGGGACGCGTGCATCGCCTTTGCGATCATGCGGCGCACGTTGCTGTGCGGCACGTCCGTGAACTCCTCTCCCGAAGGTGCGGCGGGCATGGCCGCCGCGGCCGGCGCGGCCGTTTTTTCCATCTTCGCCGCGCCCGATTTGGCCAGCGCAGCGATGTCACGCTCGATGATCCGCCCATTCGGCCCGGTGGGGGCCGCCTGCGTATAGTCGATGTTCATGTTTTGGGCCGCGTTCCTGGCGCGGGGAGATATGCGGGCGCGTTCGTCCGCCTGTACCTGCCCGGTCACGGCCGGCGCGGCCGCCTGTGCCATGGGCGCGGCCGCCGCTTTCTCTTTTGCCGGCTCTCCGGCCTGCGCGCCCTGCGCGGTGAACGCAGAGACGTCTTCCCCCGGCTTGCCGATCACGCATACGTTCTGGAGAACGGGCACGTCGTCCCCCTCCTCCGCCAGGATGGCGAGCAATGTGCCGGACACCTTGGCCTCTTCGTCAAAAGACGCTTTATCCGTCTCGTATGAAAACAGCAGGTCGCCTTCTTTGACTTCTTCGCCCACTTTTTTGTACCATTTTGTGATGATGCAGCTTTCCACCGATTGCCCCTGCCGGGGCATAATTACCGCTGACGCCATATTTGAACCCTCCAAATTGTTAATTTACACGCTTTTTAACATTTTTGATGCGAAAAGCACATATCATGTTAATTTATAACATTCTGTGTGATTATTCTAGCAAAACGCACTTCGTTAGTCAATGCTTTTATTGTTAAATATCATTTAACATATGGCTTCTTTAATGGTATGATAACCCGATTCCGTGATAAAATAACAGTTGGAAATAAAAAATGCACGCATGGCGCAGCATGTGGTATAATAAACGCACAAAAGAAAAATCGGGGGGGTTGGTATGCCGGATACAAAACAGATCGAAAAAGGCCTTGCAGAACTTCATTTAAAGCAGTATAAATTCATTGACCCAAAAGAACTCCCTTTTTTTCAGGAAGTGCGCGACATGTGCGCTATGAACAGCTGCGGCCGGTACGGCACGAACTGGCAGT
>JAAZAB010000117.1 GCA_012514555.1 Lentisphaerota bacterium | reverse complement strand
TCAAGAGAATATCCAATAACCAACAAGGAATATCCAATGTCCAAGTGAGCGAGAGATGAGAATGGGCGTATTCAAGTCCACCCATTCACCACGCTCGCGCCCCCCTTGTTCCTTGTTGGATATTGGATATTCGATTGCTCTTTCTAGGTTGAATTACCATATACACCTTCACCCGCTGCGCCTTGCATCTGCCGCACTCTGACCAATCGCAAAATCCGGGTTGATTACAGTGGTCCGCTCCTTCATTCACGGGAACGCGGACATGCTGAAGGCCTCGTTGCCGTCGTAGACAATATCCCGGTAGACCTCGCCGCCGGTGTGTCGGCCTCTGATCAGCCGATCACGCGGCCGATGAAAACGAGTGAGAACAGAGCCACGGTTTCGATGATGCCGATGGCCATCAGGGAATTGCCGAAGCCCTGGCCGGTTTCGCCGAGCGCGTCTGACGCCGAGGCGCAGGCCTTGCCCTGCATGAGCGCGGAGAGGCCTATGGAAAGGCCGGCGAGCAGGCCGGCCGCGAGAAGCGACCACGGCTGGGCGCTTTTTTCGGCCGCGTCCGCGATCCAGCGCATGACGATCATGCCGTAAATGGTCTGGGACAGGGGCGCGCCGATGAACGCGACGATCATGAACGGCGCAGCCTTGCTCTGGGCATAGCATTTCTTCCAGGCGCCGATGCCCGCCATTGCGGCAATGCCGGTGCCAAGGCCGGAGCCTATTGCGGAGAGGCCGAAGACAAGCGAGCCGCCGATTTTACCGATCGAGGTGAGAGTTGCCGCATCCATGGTTTGTTTCTCCTTTGTTGGTCAGTTAGCGGATTGGGATCAGCTCGGCGCCGCGGGCCGGTCCGGCGCGGCCTTGAGCGCGAACGGCTCGTACGGCCGCCCCGTCCACTGGACGCCGAGGTGCCCGGAAAACTCCAGCGTGTTCAGGCGCACGCCGTGCACCAGTACGCTCATCACCGACAGTATGATATTCAGGGCATGCCCGAAAAAGAGAACCAGCGCGCCGGCAAGGCCCATGCCGCCAGCGGTTGCGTTAAAGCTCTGTGCCACGGCGAGGCCGGCGAGGCCCACGGCGTACAGGCGCACGTAGGACACCACGTCCACGAAATTGCTCACCACGTTGAGCGGGAGCATGACATGGTTATACCACTGGGCCTTGAAATCGCGGACGGGCGTCATGAAGAGGACGATCAGGGCCATTCCGGCAACGAACGCGTAGAGCACCCATCCGGGAAGGCTGTCCCCTAGAATCATGTTCCTTGCCATGAAATACATTGTCCACGTGGAGAGTATCCACCCGGCCTGGGCCAGCGCGATGGTGGAGTTGAGGCTTCTGATGATGTTCCACGCGTGGGCGATTGTCAGGTGTATCGCGCCGACCAGGAAGCAGAAGCGCATCATGTTTTCATCCTGCCCGATCCAGGCCCGGATAGCCGTGAACGGGCCGGGCATTGCCGGAAAGGTCACTCCGAAGCAGGCGCCGGTCAGCAGCCCCCAGACCATGGTGCATGCGCTCAGGACGTAGAGCAGGCTGAACGGCTCGTGGGGCGCCTTCGGCATTTTGCGCCGCATGAGGAGGGTCAGCAGTAGGTATATGATGCCGTAGCCCAGGTCGCCGACCAGGATGGCGAAGAACAGGCTGAAGAAGAGCAGGAACGTCCAGCTTGCGTCCGCCTCGGCATAGCCCGGCAGAAGGTTGATCAGCTTGAAAAGCGCGCTGATCGGCCGGATCCACGCCGGGTTCTCGACCAGCGTGGGCACGTCATCCCCGGGCTCGGGCTCCCCGGACGCCAGGCCCCATCCGCGCGCCGCGGCCTCGCTTGCGACGCGCGCGCAGAGGCGCTCCGGGCAGAACCCCTGAAGAAACGCGATTTTTTTTGCGCCGCCCATGCCGGTCCGGACCTTGATGAATTCGGCTTCCTCCTCGATCCTGAGCGCGAGGGCTTCAATCCCGGCCCTGGCCGCTTTCAGGCGCTCGAACTCGGCCTGTATTTCGGCGTTTTCCCGGGCCAGGCCGGCCCGTTCCGCGCGAATCTCCGAGAGCGAGCGCTCGGGCAGCCGCACCTGCTCCCAGGTTCCGGGCGCATCGTGCCGGCCGACAACCGCGAAGCTGACCAGCCGGGCTGTTCGCCGGATGATTTGGAGCGCGGCGCCCTCCGGGGCGACGAGCTTCGTTTTGGGCGGCGCGACGTAGAGGCTGACGGGTATGCCCTTGTCCGCCAGCGCGCGGATCGCGGCGGGCGAGAAGTCGCCGAACGGCCCGATGGTTCGCTCCTCTTCTTCGAGCACGTCCTCGCGCTCGACCAGCAGCTCCCTGCGGTGGAAGAGCGCCCAGACGCGCTCCACGGCCTTTTCGGCCGGCTCCCCGCAGGGCGGGCGTTTCTTGCCGTCGTGGTCCGGCAGTATTTCCAGGGCCCGGTGCACCCGGTTCAGGCGCGCGAGCGCGTCGTCCAGGTTCTTTCCCGCCGGCGGCTGGACCGGGGCGACGTGAACGGCGCCCAGGCTGCGCAGCGCCTCCAGGGTGCGCTCCCTGTCCGACTCGAGGCAGAAAAGGGTGATTTTTTTCATCCGAACTATCATGCGGACCTCAAAGCCTCCGACTTGGCCTTGGCGATCTTGGACCGGGCCACGCCCGCCGTCTGTTCGTCGCCCAGGAAGATGCGGATCACGCGGATGTTTTCCGCCGCCTCCGGGATCTTGATTTTCTCGAACAGGTTGACGCGCTGGCTGGTGACGAGCAACTCCTCCTTGAGCAGGGCGAGCTCCTGTTCGAGAATGCGTTTTTCGATCAGGACGCGCTGCGCGCTCTCGAGGAAATCCATTGCGTCGTCAATCCATGGCGGCGTGTCGAAGAGGTCCGGGGCCTTGCGCTCGAACACGGCCTCCTGGAACACGGGAATCGAGATGCCGGCGATATTGGTTTCCGAGACGCGCACCGCGGCCAGGCGGATGAGTGTTTCCAGGCCCGCGTCTTCCGCGAACAGGGCGACCCAGCTCTCGAGGCCGGCCATCAGGCGGTCGTACTCGGCCTGTTTTTCCTCGAGGGCGCGCTGAAGGCGGCGCACCTCGACCTGGAGCTGCTGCTTCTTGAGCTCGAGCGTCGGCAGGTACCGCCGGAAGCGGAGCAGCGCATCGCGCTGGGTCTTGAGCTCGTTCTTGGTGTGCTTGATCTTCGGCATGCGGCCCTGCTATTTCTTCGGCCAGAACTGCTCGATCATCCTGGTTGGAATGCCGGTTTCGGCCGGCTCGAAGCAATCGGCCATGATGATCCAGCCCAGGTCGAGCGCCTTTTCGAGGGGGATATTCACGTTGAGGTCCATCATTTCCTTCTCGAACCGCTCGCCGTACTTGATGAGCTTCCTGTCCCAGTCGCTCATGCGGAAGCCCATCGACATTTTTTCCAGGCTCTCCCTGTAGGAGGCATAGAGCTGGATCATGCTGTTCATGATGGTCCGGTGATCCGCGCGCGTCTTGCCGTTCACCAGCTGCTTCAGGCGGCTGAGCGACCCGAATGGCTCGATGCGGCCGTTGCGCAGGTAGAACTGGCCCTCGGTGATGTAGCCGGTGTTGTCCGGCACGGGGTGGGTTACGTCGTCGCCGGGCATGGTGGTGGCCGCAAGCGTCGTGATCGAGCCGGCGCCATCGAAGTCAACGGCCTTTTCGTATCGTGCGGCGAGCTGGCTGTAGAGGTCGCCCGGATACCCGCGGTTCGAGGGAATCTGCTCCATGGTGATGGCGATTTCCTTGAGCGCGTCGGCAAAATTGGTCATGTCGGTGAGCAGCACTAGCACGCGCTTGCCCTGGAGCGCGAAGCGCTCGGCCACGGCCAGGCTGATGTCCGGCACCATGAGGCACTCGACCGTGGGGTCGGCGGCCGTGTGGATGAAGAGAATGGAGCGCGATAGCGCGCCGTTTTCCTCGAGAGTATCCCGGAAATAGAGGTAATCGTCGTGCTTCAGGCCCATGCCGCCGAGAATGATGATGTCCACCTCGGCCTGCATGGCGATCCTGGCCAGCAGCGGGTTGTACGGCTCGCCGGCGACGGAGAACACGGGCAGCTTCTGCGACTCGACCAGCGTGTTGAACACGTCAATCATGGGGATGCCGGTGCGGATCATCCGGCGCGGAATGATGCGCTTTGCCGGGTTGACCGAGGGGCCCCCGATGTCCGTCAGGTTCTCGTCGAGGACGGGCCCGCGGTCGCGCGGCGCGCCGCTGCCCGTGAAAACGCGGCCGAGCAGGGCGCTGGAAAAGGCCGTGCGCATGGGGTGGCCCAGGAATCGGACCTCGGCGTTGGTGGCTATGCCGCGGGCCCCCTCGAAGACCTGCAGCGAGACCATGTCGCCCTGCAGCCGGATGACCTGGGTCAGGGACACGCCCCGGCCGGAGGCCACCTGGGCCAGCTCCCGGTAGCTGACGTTCTGGGCCCGCACGCTTATGACGTTGCCGGCTATCCGTTCGACGCGATTGTATATTCTACGCATTGGGCGTCACCTCGGCGAGCATTTGCGTTATCCTGCGTTCGGCGGCCTTGAACTCATCCGAGTCCATGGGGATGCGGTTCCAATCCTTCGTTGCCTGCGTGAGCGCCTGGAAGAATTTCCTGGCCCCGGCCTTGTCCTTGAAATGCATCCGCGCCATGAGAACCGAGTAAAGGCGTTCGAACATGTGCTTCTGGCGGTCGGCCGGCGTGGCGCCGTCAACCTCGTCGTAGGCGTCCTGCTGGAGGTAGACCGCGTCTATGTACTCGGACTTGAGATACACGATGAAGTCCTCGATTGCCGTGCCTTCCTCGCCCACGACCTTCATCATCTGGTTCACGTCGTTGCCGTCGCGCAGCATGCGCCGGGCCAGCATAAGCTGGTCTTCCGGGATGAGGCTCGGGTACTTGCTCCAGCTGTCCAGCGGGTGGATGGCCGGGTACCGCCGCGCGTCGGAGCGCTCGCGGGACAGGCCGTGGAACGCGCCGACAACCTTGAGCGTCGCCTGGGTCACCGGCTCCTCGAAATTGCCGCCGGCCGGGCTCACGGTGCCGCCGATGGTGACCGAGCCGAGGCGGCCGTCGTTGAGCCTCACGATGCCGGCGCGCTCGTAGAAGCTGGCGATAACGCTTTCGAGGTATGCCGGAAAGGCCTCGTCGCCCGGGATTTCCTCGAGGCGCCCGGACATCTCGCGCAGGGCCTGCGCCCAGCGGGATGTTGAGTCGGCCAGGAGCAGCACGTTCAGCCCCATCTGCCGGTAATACTCGGCCAGCGTCACGGCCGTGTACACCGAGGCCTCGCGGGCCGCGACCGGCATGGACGAGGTGTTGCAGACGATGATCGTGCGCTCCATCAGGCTCAGGCCAGTGCGCGGGTCCTTCAGCTTCGGGAACTCGCGGATGGTTTCCACAACTTCGCCGGCGCGCTCGCCGCAGGCCGCGACGATCACCACGTCCACGTCCGCGTGGCGGCTCGTGAGCTGCTGGAGCACGGTCTTGCCCGCGCCGAACGGGCCCGGAATGCAGTAGGTTCCGCCCCGGGTCACGGGGAAGAAGCTGTCCAGGATGCGTATCTTGGTCACCAGCTGCTCGGTCGGGCGCAGGCGCTCCGCGTAGCGAGTTATCGGCAGCTTGACCGGCCAGCGCTGGAGCATCGTGACCTGCGCGCGGCTTGCGCCGTCGTCGAGCGTGGCGACAGGCTGCTCCACCGTGTACGAGCCCGGCGCGGCAATCTCCCTGACGGTGTATCTGCCCGGCAGGTTGAACGGGACCATGATCTGGTGCGTGAACATGCCTTCGGCCACGGAGCCGAGCACGTCGCCGGCGCGGACCGCGGCGCCCTGTCCGGCCGCGGGCTTGAACTCCCACTTGCGGCCGCGCGGCAGCGCCTCCAGGTAGGTGCCGCGCTGGAGAAAGAACCCGCATTTTTCGGCAAGTTCCGGCAGCGGGTTCTGGAGCCCGTCGAACACCTGGCCCAGGAGCCCGGGCCCGAGCTCGACCGAGAGCAGTTCGCCGGTGAACTCGACCGGGCCGCCCACGCGCAGGCCGGTCGTGTCTTCGAACACCTGCAGGTCCGCCTGGGCGCCGCGAATTCGGATCACCTCGGCCTTGAGGCGGAGGTCGTTGAGAACGGGATATGCCACCTCGTTCTGGATCACGGGGCCGTCGAATTCGACGGTCAGCATGTTCCCGTTTATGCCGGCGATTTTTCCATGGCTGGCGGTCATAGTCGGCTTTCCTGCATGGTTGTGTCAATCAGCTTCCGAACAGCTTCGCGCCCCCTGTCCGGGGTCAGGCCGCTCCAACGGAGGGCGATCCGGAGGCGGAGCGCGTACGAAAAGATCGCGGGCAGGCCGAAGGGCTCGAACGCGGCCATGGACTCGGCCATTTTCCACCGGAGCCGGTCGAGCGCGAGCTCCCGCTCCAGGGGATTGGCCCTGCCCATTATTTCCGCGGCCGATTTTTCCAGGAACACCTCGAAACCTTCGTGCTCCCGCAGGTAGGGCGCCTCATCCACGTCCGCCTTTGCCGAGCGCAGCCGCGCAAGCGCGTTCCTGAGCTGCGTGTCGCGGTTGACCCAGGCGCGAATCCACGCGTGCGACGCCTCGCGCTCCCGGCCTTCGAGCAGCATTACCACGTCGGCCAGGGCCCTTGCCGGAAGCTCGGGCGCGCACGCTTCCAGGAACCGTTCGCGGCTGATCGGAACGGGGCCCTCGATGGAAAGGGCGGGCAGGCTTGCCGCCAGGTAATAGAAGGCCATGTCCGGGAATCCCTATTTCTTGCCGGCGTCCTTGTCCAGGGCGCGCGCGGCACGGTGCACCAGTTCGGAGAGTTTCGGCCGGAGGAACTCGGCCATTGCCTCGGCGATCGCCTCCTGCGAGCAGTCCACGGTGACCTGGCCCCCGGACAGCCGCATGGTGAAACCTTTCTTCATGCGTTCGTCGGGCTTGAGCTCCACGCCCGCGCCAAGTTCCTTGCGAAGCTCCCCGGCAAACACCGCGCCCAGCCGCTGCTGGTCCTCCGGGCTCAGCAGCACCTCGACATGGCCCTCGTCCATGCCCCTGGCCGCAAACGCGGCGACCAGCGCGCGTATCAGGCCTTTGAGCGTGTCCGCGTCCAGGCTCTCGCCGACAGCCTTGCCGACAATGTTACCGGCGACCTCGGACAGGGCCTGGCCGGCGGCCAGGATGACGTTCCGCGCCGACTGCTCCAGTGTCCGCGTTCCGCGCTCCGTGAACTGCCGGGAATCTTCATCGGCTTTCTTGAGCAGGGCCGCGGCCCGGGCTTCGGCTTCCTTGACCAGCCGGTCTGCCTCGGCCCTTGCCCCGGCCAGGATGGCGGCGGCCTCGGCCTCGGCCCGCTCGACGCCGTCCTTCTGGATGCGGTCAATCAGATTTTGAAGTTCCTCGGCCATCTTCTTTTCCCCGTTTTTTTTCCGCCCGGCTGCGCGGACAGGATGAGTTGCAAAAAAGAAACCGGATTATATCCTTCATCTCCGGGGCAAAGGCAAGACAAATGCACATTCAAAAAAAACGGGCATGGAGCGACAGGAGGGAAACGGCAAGTAGGATATAGGGGAGAGGAGAGAGGGGATAGGATATAGGGGATAGGAGAGAGGGGAGGGTTCGGGATTCAGGTGGAATGGACGAGGGGAGAAGTATTGAGCCTAGAAAGAGCAATCGAATATCCAATATCCAACAAGGAACTTCCAACATTCATCGGATTCCTTGGAATATTCCGTGTTGGCTGTTAGGCGCTTTGGTTCAGCGGTGGTGCAATCCGGCTTCTGTAG
>JAAZAB010000116.1 GCA_012514555.1 Lentisphaerota bacterium | reverse complement strand
TCCCTCAAACGCCTTGAACTGGGCCTGAAAGGCTTGGTTGCCATAGAACTCGGCCAGAATGGGGCTGAAAATCAGGCGGTAGTCTTCATCGAATGAAATCAAATGCCGGTCGAACGCGGCGTCGTATGTCGCGGACAGACATAGGCCATTGGCCGGATTCAAGCGGTTTCCCTCGTCCTCCGCCCAACCGACAATGTGGCTGGCCCTCAAGACCTCGGGAATGTTTAGGCCCGACACACAGCATTGCACCCGGTATTCGTCCAAAATCAACTCCCGAAAGAATTCCTGCCCCACTCGTGCCTTCGCTGTGCGGATAATGTCCTTCCCCTCCCGGCTCGCAAAATCCACTCCGCGATCCACCAGCAGCCGCTCAACCTTGCCGATTTCCTGCTTGTTCAGCCGCTGGGCCAGATATACCGGATCGCCGCCCTTGCGCGCCAGTTCCCAAAGCTTCTGCTTGTACGGCGCCAGAATCAAGAATTCCTGATAGCTTTTCAACGCGGCCGAATAGAAGCGGTTGCGCCAGTAGCTGGACGGCTCCTCCCCGCCGAACATTCCCTCTTTACCCTTGCGCTGCTGATCCAATACCAGCTCGTACAGCTCAGCGATTCGCCCGGGCGACTCCACCGCAAATAAATCCGCGCAGTTCCGATGCGTCCGCGTCCTGGCCAGAATGGGGCCCAACAATTCCAGAGCTCGGATATATGAGCTGGCCTTGTTGCTGCCCTCGATACCCTCGGCCTGCATGTATCGGGAATATTGCGCCTTGTTACTCATTTTCTATCCGCTGGATGGATTGTCTTGCCCCTACGCTTTTCTTCCCTTGCTTGTACAGCTTTCAATGCACGGGCGCGACGTTCGGCGGCGTTCAGCCGTGTCTTTCCCCCTGTCAGGCGGCCCAACTCGGTGGCGATTTTCGCCCGTAGGCGCTTTGAGCCTTTGATATGCGCCAGAATCTCATCGTCCGGCACCGCATGGCGTGTGCCGCATTTCGGACAGGTGGCCTTCAATGCAACTCCTTCCCCCGGCGAACGTCTCGCCGAGGTAGCCGCATTATCCACCCGAGCGGAGCATTTCGTCAACCCCCCCGGGGAAGGTCGTTACCTGCCCTGTCAGACGGTCCCCCTTGTCATAGTGCCCAACCATGATGGGATCGCAGAAGGTCTGGGGCATGACGGGATCATTCAGCCGGGTCACCCGGATGGCGCCGTTGCCGTCCGGGCGGTACATCGTACTGCATCCTTCCCCTGTATCTTCAATCTCCCACCCGTTCCGTTCGCACCAGTCCAGCAGCCGGGCATTTTCCAGCGCCAGGTCGGCTATGGCCTCGAACTCTTCGGACTCACCGTCCGACATGGACTCCCCGTCGGCCCGGTCCAGGTCCGTCACCCGTTCCGGCATGTAGTCCCGCTCTGAATCCTGCAGCACGGCTCTGTAGTCGTATTCCTCGCCCCTGTACTCGATGATTCCCTCGATCGTTTTCATGCCTTGTCCCTCCCGGATTTCCATCCTGCACCCATTATCTAGGCCCTAGATGATATGTCAAGCCTGTTCTGCACCGTTTATCGTCTCGGGAGCTGCCCGTTCTTGTTTGCGTTGACGCCAATCTGCCGGCCCTGATCCGTTTCTCCCTTTTCGTGCAATTCGCGCCATTCGCAGTTGTCCCCGGGGCTTTTCGCCTGTTTGGTTGTGCGGCCCTGCCTCCTCGGCTATTCTGGAGCCGTGACGGACACCCTTTCCAAGGCCGAGAGAAGCCGGAACATGGCGCAGATCCGGGGCAAGGATACCGGCCCGGAGCGGCTGGTTCGCAGCCTGTTGCATCGCGCGGGGTACCGCTTCCGGCTGCATGTGAAGGATCTGCCGGGTAAACCGGACATCGTTCTGCCGCGTTACGGGACCGTGATCTTCGTCCACGGCTGCTTCTGGCACCGGCACCCGGGATGCAAGGGCGCCACCACCCCCAAGACCCACCGGAAGTTTTGGGCGGAT
>JAAZAB010000115.1 GCA_012514555.1 Lentisphaerota bacterium | reverse complement strand
CCGGCGCTGGCGCCTGGTATGTTCTGGCCGCGGACCAGTCAACCGCGATCGCGTGGCAGCTACCCTGGGGCATGCCCGGCGCGCAGCCGGCAAGCGGCGATTACGATGGCGACGGCAGGAGCGACTTCGCGGTTTTCGATTCCGGCGCTGGCGCCTGGTATGTTCTGGCCGCGGACCAGTCAACCGCGATCGCGTGGCAGCTACCCTGGGGCATGCCCGGCGGGCAGCCGGTAAGCGGCGATTACGACGGCGACGGCAGGAGCGACTTCGCGGTTTTTGAATCCAATACGGCGAGCTGGTTCATTCTGAGCGCGGACCAGGCGGCCGTGATCGCGTGGCAGCTACCCTGGGGCATGCCCGGCGCATGGCTGAATGAAAGGGCCGCTCAGCCCACCCAGAGCAGTTCAACGCCAAGCTTCTAGTGTCCAGGTCTCATTTTTTCCGCAACACGGCGTAGTCGATCATGATCCAGGGGCCATTCCACGGGGTTCCGCCCTGGGCCAGGCTCTCGATGCGGATCAGGTTGCTCTTGCCGACCTTGTCGGCAGGCAGCTCATAGGCGGCGATCGAACGGGCGCCTTCCTTGAACCCGGTGAGTCCTTCATGGATGAGCTTGCCGTTGAGCAGGATGCGCCAGGTTATGTCAAGATCCCTGTGTTTCTCCATCTGCCCGGACAGGATCAACTCATACTTGCCCGGGGCCGCGGTGTCGAACGGGATTTCAAGCCAGTTCACCCGCGCCTGGTCGAGCTGAACGCCGCGCAGGAGAATGGATGCGGGCTCCTTTGGGCGCTTGTTGTAATAGTCCTCTATCTCTCCTCCGGACATGTCGGGCAGTGATTTGTAGAGATCGCCTTTGGCCGCGTCGAACCCGGCATCTTTCGCGGCCATCTCCCGGCCGGCGGCGATTTTGGACGCGAAGCGCGTTTGGAAATGGTCGGGCTTCGCCGCCTTGGCCTCCTTGAGGATGGACTCCACATACGACAGGGTCGTGCCATAGCCATAACCTCCGCAATCGTACAGCGCCGCCGCGGGGTATGCCTTCAGGGCTTTGTCGTATGCATCGCGCGCAATCTTCACGGCGGCCTCGAACTTGTCGAGATTCCTGAGTATGTAGGGCGTGAACTGGCCCTCGCGCGAATAGCCGTCTATTTCGTAGAATGCCTTGCTGCCGGGCTCAAGCATTTCGAAGAAGCCCTTGCCGCAGAACATTTCCGACGCGCGCCTGACGCTCTCGCGCGCGTCCGAGTTTTTCTGGTTCCATAGCGCCTCGTTCATTGCAGCTATCGGGATTGCGCAACTTGGGGAAAACTGGTTGTACGCGTAGCCGCTCAACTCGCCGCCGAGCCCATCGAAGTGCATCCTGGCCCAGGGGATCGCGTCCACAACTCCGCCCGAGTGAAAGGTGTGCGGAAAGGGGCGATTCTGCCAGAAGAAGGGCTTGCGCCCGTACGCGTCAAAGGCCCAGTCGGTGTCGCTCTTGGCGATGTCCTGCGAAACCAGGCGAATGCCGGTCCAGAACATGTCGATGGCCGGGTCCAGTTCCGCCTTGAGGGAACGATTGTACTCCGCCCACGATTCGTTGCCGGCTTTTTCCATGGCCTTGAAAATGCCCGCGTAATAAGGGCCCCAGTAAAACGGCTGGCAATAAATCATGCGAAAGCCCGGGGTCTTCTTCCTGATTTCGCGGAAGAGGCGGGTGATGTATTTCGCGTCCTGGCCGGCGCCGTTCTTGTTGACCTTGACATCCTCGGGATGAAGCGGATAGCGCGCGTCATCGTAGAGAAAGAGAACATGGCCTCCGGCTTCCGCGATCTTCGAGAAAACGTCATAATGCAGCTTGAAGGTTCGCTCGCTGGTCAGCGGGTATTTCGGATACATGGTCAGGGACCGGTCCCCGGCATAGTAGTTGATCCCGAATTCGGCATAGCGGCGGCAGGGTTCCAGCACCGTGAACATGCGCAGCGGCGTCTCGCCCCAGTTCTGGGTCCAAGTCCCCTGCAGGCAGACCATGCTGCTTTTCGTGAAGAGCGCCACTTCCAGGCTGCGATGATCCGACATCAGCGGCCCGCGCTGGGGGGTTTCAGGCCAGTCGCGGATTTCGCAGAGCCGGACGGACTTGGCGGCCTGGTCCACGAGCTGGATGAGCGTTACGACGGCCCAGGTGGTCCCGATCCTGTCGTGACCCTGCAGGACGGCGCCGTTCCCGGTAACGCTCACCGCGTAACCCTCTTCCCTGGCCGGGGCGGCGATAGCGCCTGCGTTGATCGAAATCGTGAACGGCGCGCTGTCAGCAAAACCGATCCCGAACCGGGCAAACTTCGTCTTCAGCAGTTTCACGCGCGCGTCGTCGGGCTTGATGTCCTTGCCTAGCTCGAGCTTGACGCTCTTGAGGGGCGCGAAGGTGTCGGCGTATTTTGCCTCCTGGGGCTTCGGGAACGCCTTCGCCCCGGTTTCGACCGGAAGTTTCAGCTCGTCCAGCGTCAGCCCTTTCAGCCAGGGCAGGGCTTCCCGTGCCAGGCCCGCCGGGTCGGCAGGCGCGCCGCGGCTCGATGTCTTCAGATTGCGTTCATTCAGGTCCTCCAGGTGCCGGATCGCCCCGGCCTTGTCACCCTTGTTCAGGGCTGCCTCAGCGAGCCACAGCAGGGTGTCGGCCTGCTGCATCGGAACGAGATTAGTCTGCCCGGCAAACGGGCTCAGCACGCTTATCGCCAGGTCGTTCCGGCCGAGATACACCAGATACGCCGCGTACGCGATGCATGTGTCCGGATTATCCTTTTTGCCGGCGTATTCCGTCTCCAGATACTTCAGGTAATCCGTCTCCATCTGCTTGCATTCCGCTTCCGGACGCAACTCGATGTAGTAGGCATTCCAGTAGTCGGAATACCGCTTGTACCCGCTGTCAACCGCTCCCTGCAGAACAGAGCCCGCCAGCATGCCGGCCAGCACCGCCAACCCTCCAATCTTTCGTTTCATCGCCGCCTCCTTGTAGATTCGGTTCGACACACCATCTCCTTGTTGCATCCTACGATTTCCGGCTCTTTCTGAATCATTGTGGGTCATTCATACATTGCTGTTGGGTGAGCGTGGCGCATTTCGCTCGAAAAAGGGCTGCCATTTTGCCCCGTCTGCATGCTTCCCGGGCTTGCGCATACAGGAGTATGGCGCTGCGCCCGGCGCGCCCGCATCCGGGGCAAACTGACAGGCCTTTTTCGAGCCCCGCCGAAGCGGCGTGGTTCCGAAATGCGCCACGCGGCGCCATCCCGCATCGGCGCAGGAGCGTCGAATGCGGGAGGAATCGATGAGTGTTGTTCATTGTTAGAATGTCAAATCCAAGCCTGACAATGTGTACCCCACAATAATCCAGAAAGAACCCGATTTCCTTTATTGCGGAACTTATTTTATATCCTGTCGCTCCGTCAATGTGACGATACGGCTGCGGACAACGAACGGCATCGTGGTTTTATCCGCAAAGCCGACCTGCCCGATCACGGCAAGGCGGTAGTCGCCTGGCCCCGCCGCAAGGCGAAGCGGTTGCGAACGATCGGCCGTTGGCGCAGGACCGAGCTGCGCCACAGCACGCCCCTCCAGGTCCTGCAACTCGATCCTGCCGATTACGGACGACACAGGTTTTCGCATGTCCCGCGTTCCGGCCGGCGACACGGTCACCTCTCGCGGGTCAGCCTCGTCCCATGCGAATGCGAACACCGGCGCATCGGTCGCAGGCGGCAGATCCCCGCCAATCACGCGGCCGGCAAGGCGCCTGAGGTATGGGGCCGACATCGCGGGCGAATGGTCGAACAGGTTGAAGCCGTCCGCGCCGGCCTGGCGCGCACCCACGATTTGAGCGGCGGACTGGTCGGGCGTGAGCACGCGGCTTTCCAACGTGACGAAAAGCGAAGGGCAGACAGGAATGCGCCCGTCGATCAGGTCGATCTGCCCTTTAACCATGTTTTGAACGGCGCCACCGGATGTCGCACCGTTCATTGGAATCACGAAATCGAGCAACCCCTCCTTTACCCACGCCACCCAGTCCTGCCCGACTTCATCACGGCAGTTCGGGTAGTTATGGAAGACCGCCGCGGAGATGCGCACGTGCGGTTTGATCGCATGGGCGCCGCGGCTCACGGCGCGCACCAGCCGTGTAATCTGCTCGCACCGCCAATCCCTGTATGCCTGGCGCAATGGTCCCTGGGTTACATCCGGCGGCCATACCGCCGCCTTCCGCGCCGTGTCACGCTGGAATCGTTCGCGGCAGCCGTCGCAGAAGCAGACATGACTGTCGCCATAGCGGATGGCATCGAACATCAGCCCGTCCACATCGTAGTTTCGCACCATTTCGAGCATGGCCTCGGTCTCGAGCTTGAAATTGGCCGGGTGCGAAGGGCAGAGCCACTCCCTTGTCTCCCCCGTGTCCGTGACCTGCAAACGGCCGGCGGCGCGCATCTGCTCCACGAACTCCCTGGATGTCACCCACTCCAGGTTCCAGCAGAGCTTCCACGCATGGACCTGAATGCCGTGTTTATGGCAGGCGGCCACGCACTGGGCAAGCTGGTCGCCGTGCGTTCGGAACGTGTCGGATTGGGGCAGCACGTCGCTTTTGTAATGCGCCACGCCGCCCCAGGCCATGTCGGGCAGCACGGCGTTGAAGCCGCACTCGGCGAGCACGCGCGCGCTTTCTTCCCAGCCGCCCGGTTCGCCGCCTGTGCCGGTGTGGTTCGACACCGCGCGCCACTCGCCCTGCACGGGCCGCTGCGCGGCGAGATAGGCCTCGGCAAACTGCTCCCGCGCCGCGTCCGCCGCGGCCAGCGCCTCCGGCCATCGCCGAGCGGCATAGTGGGCCTTGCTCTCGGCAAGGCGTTTCGCGGCCTTGTCCATTGCGGCTTGCATGTCATGCGCGCGCGGGTGGCCCGGAGCGCGGCCCCGGATGTAGCGCTCCAGAGTCAAGGTGTCGAAGAAAGGTCCCACTTCTCCCGCGCGCTCGATTGCGGCGTTCGCCGCATCCTGCCCGGCTGACGGGTAGAAGTGGGCCACGAGTGCGACAAGGAACTGCCCCTGGCGCGCGGCATCGCCGGGCAGCAGGGTATGCGCCATGAACGCGCCCGTGTCGCTCAACACCACCGCCGGCGGCTTCTGCGTCCGGCCGTCTGCAGCAACCCATTGCCCAATGACACGGGCGTTCCTGGCGACCGGCTCGACCTCAAAAATGCAGCCGGAATCCTGCCTCATGCGCGGGGGCATGCCCGCTACGCCGCAACCGCTGAAATCCACCTCCAGGAACTGTCCGTCCCGCTCCCTGGCCGACCACTTAACCAAGCGTATGCCAAGCAACTCGGGAAGGGGAGCGGGCAGATCGTAAAACGTGATGAGTTTCCCGCCGCCCTTGACGAACCGTTTTATTGCCTCTGCCGTTGACTCGCTCAACCTGGGGTTATAGGGCAGGATCGCCACCTTGATCCCGTCCAGCGCGCCCCGCGGGATATCTTCGTCTTCGATGATGCGGGCCATGACTCCCGCGCCATCCAGCAGCGCCGCAATGCGCCCGGCGCAGCCGCGCACGGCCTGGGCTTCCGTCGGCATCTTGCGAACCGAGTAGGCGCCGATGATGATCGCGATATCCCCGCCGCTTTTGGCCTCCAGGTTGTCCACCATGCAGGTGGCGTCAATCGCCCCTGCCTTCCAAGGCGAGAAACGGATGCCGGTAATGCGATCCCAGCTCCCGGGCGTTCTCTCGACCGCGAAGCTCGCCTTGTTAATCCGCACGCGACGCCAGCCCGTCTCCCCAACATCTACGCTTCCCCGGTAGCAGCCGTTGCCGCTGATCAAGTATATCGTGAATTGACCGATCGCTTCGGGCTTGTCCACGCAAAGATCGAACTCGATGCGCGCCGCAAGGCTGAGGTCAAGCTTGATATCGCGGTGGTAAAGCGACCGTGGCATGTCTCCTGAGAAGGGACACGGCAGGCACAGCGCCCGGCCGCCATCCCGACCCGCCACCGTCACCTGCGGCAACTCGGCGGCAGGCGTCCACACCTGCCGCGCCGCCGCGGAATCGGCGTAGTCAAATGCGTCTATGACAATGGTTTCGAGTCCCGCGCACAAGCGGGCGGCAACTAGCCATGCCAGCAGCGTCGGCCGCACTCTTCTGTTCGCAACAGCCATGTCGTCGTCTCTATACCCCGGCTTTTTCGCGAAAAAGAGCTAGTCGAGTCCCCGGCCGGCGCCGGGCGCGCTCGCTTGAACATCAATACCGATTTTGCCCGCCAGGGCAGGCAGGTATTCTTCGATTTCTCCGCGCAGGAGTAAGAGCTTTGCCCGGATCATATCCGCCGCGTGCGGGAAAGTATGATCGCCGCCGAAGTAACAGTCCAGCCGCATATCGCCTTCGACGACCGGCAGGGCCAGCCGCGTGTTGTCCCGCTCGTCGAGAAGCACCGCCCGCCAGCGCGTCCAGAGGCGCTTTGCCTCCGCAAGCTCATCCGGCGTTTTTTGCGCCTTTTCCGCAAGCACCCCGAGCCTGTCCCGGATCATGCAGGATTCGTAGAAGTTGGCATGCGTTCGAGCCGTGAAGTGAAACCACTTGACCGCGTTCATCTCCGCGTCGAACATCAGCTTGTGCCGCCCGTTCACCCCTGCGGCGCAGGCGTCCATTTCCTGCGCAGCCTGCGTGAGCAGGGAATCCATCTTCCGGTAGAACTTCCCGAACACGGCCGCGTCTCCCCGCGCGGAGGTGAGGAACGTCGGGCGCTTCGCCAAGCCATCCGCGTCCTTAAGTTCCGCCATGTAAAGGTAATGACCGTAAAAAACGTCCGGGAGCTTCGCCGACAAATCGGCGCACATTGGGTGCGCCGGGCCGAGATAATACGGCCCCGTGTAATATGGCGGCAATTCGGGTGACCAATCAATAGCCTCTGAAACCAGCCTCCAGGCCCGACGGATGTGTGGCGCGGCCTTTGCCCCGCCGATTCGCCCGGCCAGCTTCAGCAAGAGCTCATCCTTCGGCAACGCATCGTTCCACCAGAAAAACTTAAATATTTCCGCGGCGCTGGTTCCATAATTCGGCCTGAAGGATGGAAATACCCAGGCGCCGTCCGCGCCGCACGAAGCCAGCGCTTCCGCCCGATCGGCCCAGCGGTCCATGCAGGGGATATGCGGCAAACGGGGTGCTTCATAGCCGATTTCAGGCTCGCTTTTCAGGAATATCGGAATGCCGGCCTTGCGGCAGGCGGCAATCTGCTGCTTTGCCCGGTCGCCCGGCCCTGTCATATCGATGCTATAGTCCCAGAGGTGCTTGTTCACGCCGTCTGGCTTGGCAACGTATTCGTCCTTTTCCATCTCCGTGAACAGCCCCGTTCCTTTCCCCATTTTCGAGATCATTCCGGATTGCGCCCGATCAGCCGACCAGACATGTTCGGCCGAATAGGGCCAGGCGATGATCTCGGCTTTCGGGTTAATCTGCCTGGCCGCCCCGGCCAGGAGATTGAGCAGGTTGGCAACCGCCGTATCGGCGCCGAGCTTTTCGCAACGCCCGCAGTTCGTATGGCCCTTCTCAACGCCGAATGGCCGCATGAAGCAATGGTAAAAACTTTCCCCCCCGACAATAAGGAACAAACCGTCCAGTTTCGGGTCGGCACGGAAAATTGTCTGTATGCTCTCGCGCAAGTATTGCTTCACCAGCGGGTGTTCCGTGCAAAGGACATACTCGCCGTCCGCCGTCCAGGTGAGCGCTCCGCGTATATCAGGGTGCGCCAGGAACACCGGATCGTCCTTGGGGAATTTCCGTCGAATGCCGATCTGCCCGTATGCCTTCAGGCCGTACCGTCTGAGCTCGGCGCCATTCAAGGCGTTTTGCATGGCAAGACCAGGCGCCTGCCTGACCGCTAGCTCGGGTATTGCCTTTGAATCCGAAAGAGCATACAGGTCGCCGCCGCCATGCAGCACGGCGTTGTATCCCAGGAAAATCGCCTCCCGCCAGCTCCCGCCCCGTGGAACCGCGCCGAGCCTCAGCGGCAAGCGCGGGCGGCATACCAACTGCCCCAGCTTGAGAATAGGAGCCTCGCGAAAGCCCATCATGTCAACCAGTCGGACAATACCGTCGCGCAGTCCGGCCGCATCCGCCCCCCTGACCGTCACAAGGCCCGGCTTTACGGAAATTGTAAAGCTGTCGGCTACTCCCGCGATTCCTCCACCGGACTCTGAAAACACGATGCGATTGCGCAAGGACGCCGCGCGTTTCTCGTCCAGGACTACGGCCATGCGCCGCCCCATGAAATCCCGAAAGTGGCGGATCATCAGCACGGCAAGGTCGCTCGCTTCATCGGGCGCCGCCACGCTCCAACTCGCATCGATCTCGATCTCGTCTTTTCCAGGCTTGGCGGACGGATCCCGGCTGAAACGCAGGAAATAGTCTTTCGAAAGCGCCGAAAACCGGCAGGCATTGTAAGCCTCCCCGGATTCCCTGTTCAGCCTCACCCGAACATCCTGCAGCGTCATGCTTTTGCTCTCTTCTCCGCCCGTGACGGCCGCGTCCGCCGCGAACGCAAGCTCCGCCAGGGGCCACGCCGACGCCCCCGCCACTGCCGCCAGCGCCGCAATGGTCCGGCCGATCGTTCCCATAATCATGCCTTTCGCGCTAACGCTCAGCGCGGCTTCAGCAGCCGGGGAAGTTCCTCCCGGCTCCAGCGGCCTTTCGCCTCGTGGTCCAGAGCGCTGTATTTCCGGGCGAGTTCCTCCACCGCATGGTCGCTGTTGTCCGCATCCAGTTCGAGCCAGCAGCCGGGGACGCCTTTCTTCGCGACGCGGATGCCCGCCGCGAGCCGACCGCGCCGATCGCCGCCCGCCCGATCCGCGGCCAGCAACGCGGCCACCAGGCGATCGGCGAACGAGCCGGCGGTATCCTCGTACGCCGCCGCCATGTCGGTGATGACGGCCCGGCCGGCGAGCGTGTTGCCCTGGCAGGCGTAATTCCGCCCCGTCATGCCCCAATAGCGGTCTTCGGGATCGGCGCCGTCCGGATTCCGATTGGCGCACCGCCCCTGCATGTCGACGATGGCCAGTTGCCGCTTGTCGCGGTGAACATCGCCCGCCAGGAGCGTTCCCAACACCTCCTCGGGTAATTTGCCTTTTCCCAGCAGGTCCAGCGCTTTGGCGCCCAAGCCGGGTTCGCCCCAGTATTGCGTGCAAAAGGCGCCGACCCCCGCGCGCACATGCGGGACCGCCTTGCCGACCGCCGGATACTTGCTGGCGACCGCGGCGCCGCACACGCCGGCTTCCGGATCGGCGGCGACAATGGAAAACGTCCGGATCGTTTTTCGGCTCATCGCGTATTCCTCCGCGTCAAGTCCGGTCGGGCGGAGGAACCCGGCCTCGCCGCCGTTCACAGGGTCTCGCATTTGCATCAACGCTTCAAGCACCTCCGCGCGAATCCGGTCCGCGATCGACCTGTCCTTCGGTTCCGCCCATTGAATCATCTTTACATTCGTCATGCAACCGGTGACGCGGTCCGCGGCGGAACCGAGCAGGGCTTTCGCCCCGGCAATGGCATGCGCCGGCACATTCCGTCTTTCCAATTCGGCCACACGGTCACGCAGCATCCGAAGGTATTCGTAATCCTCGACTCCTTCCCGGATGGCTTCCATGTGTTTGCCGGGAGTAACGCTGTTTCTGTCGAGAAAAACAGGCGTATAGGCTCCCTTGACCGAGCCGTATTCGTTCCACGAAGACGAGCCGCCGGAATCACAGAACGCCCAGAAACACGAGCCCTTTGCGTTGTACTTCCAGCAAAACCACTGCTGCATCAGGTGATAGGCATACGGATCGAGCAGCTTGCCCGGCCCGCTGCATGAATAAAACCAGAGATCCCTGCCCGCGTCGCGCTGGCGGATATAGAACTCGGCAAAGGGTTTCCCTTGCTCAATCCACATCGGCAGGTTCGGACAGAGGATATCTGATGCGCGAAACAGGCCGGGATCCGCCTGCGACGGGTCTGTCCACGTCGGGTCCTCCCATATCCGCACGCCCGGCTGGGCGCTCTTGATTGCACCGGCATATTCCACCGCCACCCGGTCCTGCTCCGGAGTGTGCGGCTCGTCAACCAGCAGCAATCCAATCTGTTCGGGCCTTACGCCATGTTCCGCCGCCTTTTTGACCCACCATGTGATCCAGTCGGCCAGCGCTTTCCTGAAAGACGGGGTTCCCATCTCGAACCCCGCGAAACGGCTTTGGGCGGACAGGAAGATGAAGTAATTCCGGGCGCCGGGCCAGCGCTGGATCCACCTCTCGAAGTTCCCGGCATCCGGCGCCTCGCTCATGTTTCCGCTTTGATCGTATCGGCCTGGCGGCATGACGCCCGCCGTGGCCCATGGGGTGTCCACAAAGCGTTCGCGCAGGTGTTGGGCCAGCAGCGGCCGATTTTCGCCGGTCAGATCGAATATCCCGTCCCGGTCTGTGTAATCCCAGCCGCCCATGTGCAGGGTCGGCTGATCAGGCATGGTGAACGGATAGACCCTGAGCCGGACTGGGACCCGGTGCGAACCCGGGTCTATGACGATCGCGCCGCGATATTCTCCGGCCGGCACAGCCCTCGAATGGAAGGTCAGCCAGACTTGCCGGGTCATGCCCGGGTCAATCTCAATCAGGTAGTTGCCGCCGTCGCGCCTGGCCATGGGCAGAGCCGCCATGACGGGCACGCCGGATTTAGTGTCCGTGAACGGAGCGTCGTGAACCGTGACGAACGCCGGGCTGGGCCCTCCCGGCAATCCGGTAATGGAGAGCCGGAGCGCGGCGGGCATCGCGCCGCAGTGGCTGATGTTGAAGGCGGCGGCGCGATGTTCGTTCCGCATCATGAGAACCTCAACCGCGGCCCCGCCCGGGAGCGGCTGTTCGGTCGGACTGAGCATGTCCCAGCGGTTTTTTTGCCAGATGATCAGGGCGGTATTCGTCAGGGACGTGCGCCATGCCGCAGCCTGCACCGCGAAAATCCGCTTATGCAGGTCGTTGATAGGGAAGGCCGTCCGGAAGTCCTGCGACCGGGTGAAAGCCATGCCCGGAATCGCTGTTTCGATGTCGGAGAGTTCCCGCTCCAGGCGTTGGTTTCCAGGCAGGCCCCGTACCACGCTTCGCACGGCTGCAAGATCGTTTCTTAAGCGGCGCTGCACATGCCAGGTGACATTCAGGTCGGCGATGTCCACGACGGCTTTTCCGGATTGCGGCTGCCGGGCCCGGCTTCCCCGATAGACCTCAACTTCATCCAGAAAGACGTACGGACCGTCCGTCTTGACAACCAGCTTCACGAACCGTCCGGCCGCGGCGAGGGTGTCGGTCCAATACCGGCGCACGCAGTAGCCCTCCGGCGGCGGCGCGCCATGCGCCGAATCCAGTTCTACGAGATCCCCTTCATGGCGAAAGGCCTTTCCGTCGTCGCTGGTCAGGATGAAAATGCACGTGGGCCAGGTGACCTCAGCCGCGCCCGCCGCCATGTTGCAGGAAACCCCCGCAATGGGGACGACGGCGCCGAGGTCCAGTGTGATCGCCACGAAAGGGGCGTTGAGCGTCCACCCGACCGTGCCGGGCTGCGTCCAGAAATAGCCCTTGGTGTAGGCTCCGTCCGTCAGCTGAACGCCGTCCATCTCATCTGCGCAAAGCGCATAATTCGGGGCCGGCTCCAGAGTGTACGGCTTGCCTTTTGCGATGTTGTCCGGGGTTGGTGCGGAACCTGCGCCCGCGGCCAAAAACCAGGCTGTAGCCAACCCGGCGTAACCCGCTGCCTGGCGAAAACGCATGCGCGTCCCCCTTGTTCAGAATTTCAGCCCGGGACAACTGCCGTCCGTGATGAACGCCCCGACCGTCCCGGCGCCGGACGCAGGTTTCGGCTCGGTCACGTCCAGGTTGTTCGCGACCAGCCGGTCGATGACGCCCTCGTGATCGAGAAAGGTGATGGGGTTTCCGGTCCGGTTGCGCAGGCTGATGTTCGAGAGGGCCAGCGCGCGGATGTGTACGCTCTTGCCTATGCGGAAACAGGGAACGGCGCGGAGCGCTTCGTCCCGGTGGAAATTGTCGATCGCGAGGTACTCGATGTCGATCTTGTCGTTCATCACGAACAGGGGCCGCCCCTCCCAGGCCGGCTTTTCCGGGTGCGAGCCGCAGGAGACGAACACGTTCCGGATGACGATCCTTCCAAAATCGCCGCGCTTTGGAGTGGCATAATATTGCGAGAATTCGAACGGATTCGAATAAAAGGTTCCGAACACATTCGCGATGGTGATATCGCTCACACGCGACTCCGCGGAGAGCAGGCGGACCGCGCGCAGGCAGTCATTCGCGAAGATGCCGTCCACCGCGACTGATTCGATGGGGCCGGAGGCCATGTCGTCGGCATTGAGCGCCAGCAGGTCGTCGTAGGTCGTGCCCTGCAGGTTGCGCACAACGCCGAACTTGCAGGGGCCGTCGAGGTGGACGCCGTCCATGTTGATGCGGTGCGGCCGCGGCCCCTCATAGTCGAACCTGATGTTCTCGATGGTGAAGTAGGCCAGGCCGCCGACCTGTATGCCGTAGGTCACCGGATTGCGCACCGTGACGTCCCGGATCTCGAGGCGCCGGATGCCGTAAAACTGGATGGCGCAGCCCAGGAATGTGTCGAGATGGTAGCGCTTTTCGAACCGCTCGGTACTGTAACCTTCGCCCCCGTATTTCCTGTAGGGGTACTTCGTGTCCGACGCGTACTCGGGATGGAAGGGATTCGCGCCCTGGTTCGCGTTGTCCATGTCCCAGATGCCGCCGGCCAGGCGGATGTCGTGGGCATTAGTTTCGGCCGGATCGTTGACCAGCATGGCGCAACTGCTCCCGGGCAGAAGCCGGATGACCGTCGTGGGTTCGAGGCGCAGTGTCTGGCCGCTGCGGAGGCGGAGGCTCCGGCCGATCGCGTAATTCTTCGCCGGCGCGGGAAGCGCCACGCAGGAAATTCCGCTGTCGAGCAGGGCCTGGATTGCGGCGGCATCGTCATGAATGCCGTCTCCGTGCAAATTTGCCTTTTCCATGTTCGCCTTTTCATCCTTGTTTTGAACGGCGGGGCCTGCCGCTCCGCCCGGGAGCGGAAGGGACATCGCGCCAGCCAGTATGGAGAATGCGATGATTACGGTCTTGAAAGTGCTGCTCATCGAAAGATCCATGTCCGGCCCCATTGTTTTCCGCCCGCCGTAATTAAAACGAAGTTACTTCTCATGCAGACAGGAGTCAGAATTCAGAATGGCCTGCTAACATGCCTCAAACTGGCATCGGCAATCCAACTCCTGAATTACGGCCGACTGAATGGCACGAAACAAATATATCGCGAAAAAGCCGGGAAGGAAAGCTGGATGTTGAAGTTCGACCCGTGTGCCGGGCCGCCTCAATATTCATCGGATTCCTTGGAATATTCCGTGTTGGCTGTTGGGCGCTTAGGTTCAGCGGTGGTGCAACCCGGCATCTGTAGCGCGCCACGGCGTGGCGCGATTCGCCGATCTCGCGCAGAGATGCTTTTCCTGTCTCCAATCCTCTTCTGTAGCGCGCCACGGCGTGGCGCGATTCGCCGCACATACGGCGGCTCTTCGATGGCTGATTCTTCTGCATTCTGTTTTCGAGGACGAAGGACGAAGGACGAGGACGAGAAACGCCAAGGGCCGGGGACACACAAACAATCTCCGCGCCCCTTGCGCCTCCGCGGGGAACATGGCTTCATCTCCGCCGCCTTTGCCGGCGCAGCGCGGGATTTTGCTTGCCTTTCCAATGCCGCACGCCATAGGCTGCAGGCATGTATGTGGCCAGCCTGCCGGATATCCTTCGCGGCAAGGTCTGGGCATATTCCGATGAGGCAAGGCGCAAGAGCAAGAGACAGAAGGACCTCTCGGACATCATGCGTCTTGTTGAGGCCCATCCCGAACTTCGAAGCCAGCTTCCTCTCCAGATTGCATCACAACTTGACTAAAGCCCACCTGTCCCAGGATGCCTGGCCCGCGAGGCGAAACCCGCCTTGACAATGCCGCGACAAAACGCGACGCTGTCCTGATAATTCAGGCCATACAAAGGAGACGTGTAACATGAGACACAGACTCACGGGCTTGCTGGCGGCATTGGCGATAATTTATGCCGGGGCGCCTGCGCGCGCCGCTGACAAGGCGCAGATCGAGGCGTGGGAGAAAACCGCGCGCGACGGGAGCGTGAGCCAATCATACTACGAGCAATACACAAAAGATCTCAAGCCGGAGGCCGGGGCGAAACTGCGGAAGGCGGCGTCAGCCGCGGCCGCGTCGCTCCTTGATGAGGAATCAATCCGGAATAGCCCGGCGAAGTTCGCGGAATTCGCGTGCATCCTGGCGGAGCTGAACGTGAATGCGGCCCGGCCAGACGCGGGCGGCGCGCTCTTCAGGCAGGTCGCCGCCATGAAAGATGCGCCCCAGCAAGAGACGATCCTCGCGTACATGGGCCTGGCGAACATCGAGTGCGCCCGCGGCAACCTCGCGGAGGCCGCCCGGCACTGCCGGGACCTGGTCAACCGCGTTCAGCCGGAGACCGTGCCGCGCCGCACGGCGCGGCAGACATTCATTTACCAGGCCAAAGCCGCCGCCGACCTGCTGACGGGCTATCATCTGGACGCGCTGAAACTGCCGTTCGATACGGGTGCAAAGGCGTTTCCGACGCCGAAGGAGGCGAAGTACACGGACGGGTTTGTGAAGCTGACACGCGTGCGCGTGACCGGGCTCAAGGACGATGCGCCCGGAATGCGCCTGCTGAAGGAAAAGCTTGCGCGGTTCGGGATCGAGGTCGCGAAAAAGGCGCCTTTCACGATCGCGGTCAACGCCGGCGCACTGAAGGCGCCGGAAAAGCCGCAGGGTTATGCGCTCGCCGTGACGAAAGACGGCGCGCAGATTGCCGGCTCGGACAACCAGGGCACGACCTGGGGCATTGTCAGCCTGATCCAGGTGATAGACCAGGGGGATAAGGCGGCGCGTATTTGCGAAATCCGGGACTGGCCCGACGGGCTCCGGCGGGGGCATACCGGGTGGTTTGCGAACGAAATCGAATATGCGCTTTTCACAAAACAGAACCTGTGCACCGGCGGTCCCGGCGCGTGGTTCTTCCCGAGCGCGTATGAAAACATGCGGTTCCCGGCGCTGCAGGACGCCATTATTGCCGCCTGCGCCCGGCCCTTTTCCGATTTCGGCTTCGACTATTACCCGTGCGAGCGGATGTGCCAGGTGCCGATCTCCATTGAGCAGGGGTACCAGTGGTACCTTGCGCGCGCCCTGGCTGCCGCGGAGGCCGGCGCGCACACCTATTACATGTGGGACGACGGCCGCTATACGTGGCTCTATCCGAACGGGCCCTATGAGCTTGACAGGACGGCCTCCGGCATGAAGCCGGGCAAAATGGACGCGGCCTTTCTCGACCGCATTTACAGGGAAGTGAAGGCCCGGCATCCGGGATTCAAGCTGATCTTCTGCCCGCCGTGCTACTGGGGGCCGGACGCCGCCTTCGACGGGCCCCAGGATCGGGAGTCCTACCTGGCCGAGATCGGAACGACGGACCCCGCGATCGACGTGTTCTGGACGGGCGCCGGAGTGCTTTCCCGCCAGCATACTCCCGCGGCCGTCGCGTGGTTCAAGAAGCTGCTCAAGCGCAACCCGACGATCTTCCAGAACCGGACGGGCCAGCACGAGTCGCTGAACTACCTGGCGGACGCCACCGACTGGCCGAAATGGGTCTACGAAGGCTTTGCCGCCAACGACATCAGCGGCTTTGCGAAGAACTCGGGCATGCCCCAGGAGGGCACCCAGATCGCCACGCTGTCGGACTATCTCTGGAACAACAATGCGTATGACGCCGAGAAATCCCTTGAAAACGCCATGAACCTGCTTTTCGGGAAAGGGGTCTATGAGCTGCTTCGGCCCGCGGCCGTCGAGCTCGCGTATTTCGACCGTCTCCAGCCGATAACGCCGGCCATCCTGGACGAGAAGGTTCCCGACCTCCAGGCGAAAGTGGACCTCGCCAAGACCAATATGGAAAAGGCCAGGAAGCTTAATTCCACCACGCTGAACATATTCAGCGCATGGTACGGCCACGGGGTCTCCCGCGCGGAGGCAGTGGTCGCAAAGGCGAAGAATCCGCCCGATTTCGCCGCCGCAAGAAAGAAATTCGAGACGGAGATCGCGGCCACCGAGGCGCTGGCCGCAAAGCTCGCCGGATACGACAAGGCCAAAGGCGATCTCTTTTTCTGCGCCGCCGATTTTTCCGGGCTTCGCGGGTTCAGCGTGAGCCGCCACGTCATGTTCGAGGGCGATAACCGACTGACCGGCATTCTGTACGGCGCGGATACCGAGAACCATACCGCAACCTTTGAATTCGAGGCCAATGCCAAAGACGGGCCAGTCGAGCTCCGCATCTGCGGCGCGGACGACGAGCGCGACAGCTTCTGCGGGCTCCGCGTCACGGTGAACGATTCCGTCGTGTTCGATGCCAACGGCCAGGTCTTTCCCAACAGGAAATACACCGTAATCAAGGCGCCCGTTGCGGCGAACCTGCTTCGAGGCAGGAACAAGATCCAGATAAGCAATCCTGCGCCCGGCGACAACCCGCGCGGCACCCCGTGGGTCGCCATCAACTTCGTCGTAATCAAGCGTTAGGCGCAAGGGCGGGCCGGAATGGCGCCAAGTTAAGCGCGCGGCGGTCGAGGCCGACCGCCCTCGTGCGCCGAAATGCCGAGGAAAAATGGGCGGCCTGCCTGTGCCGGCACGGAAGACAGCGAGGACGAGAAACGACAGAAGGGGACAGGCAAACCAGCCCTTTCTTGCTCTTCGATGGTTGATTCTTCTGT
>JAAZAB010000114.1 GCA_012514555.1 Lentisphaerota bacterium | reverse complement strand
GCTGGGCTTTCCGCCAGCGCAGGTTGATCTCGGCTTGCAGCGCCTGGACAGCGGGATCCTTCATCATTTCCGGGGTCCAGTCCTCGACAACGGTTCCGGACGGCAAAGCGTTCACGTTGACTTGGTAAAACAGCTTTTCCCCGGAGGCGGCGCCGACGCCGGGCACGGGCTCTTCAATCATTACTACCAGCGAACGGCTGAAGGAAAGAGGAACCCATGAATACCAGCAAAAGGGCTCGTAGCCGCGAAGCGGAAGCATGTCCGAGCGGCTCATGGGCCCGCACCAGTCGTCCTGGGTAGTCTCGTGGCGCGGCTTCCTTTCCCCGTTCAGGTAGAAGCGTATTCTTTTTTTGCCGTTCTTTGCGCCCGTGAACCAGAAGCGCGAGGCGTAGCCGGGCCCCTTGGCGTTGACTATGATTTTCCATCCGGGCGGGCCGTCGCCCAGGAAATTGCTGAAGTCGTTGTTGCCGCCTGTCCTGTCATAGGAGCAGAAAAGACGGGAGCCGGGCTGCTCCAAGTCCGCGATCCGGGCGGTCTGCAGGAGCGTTCCGAGCAGGTCCTTGTATGTCATTGTGACGCCGGGTTCCCTGGAACACCCGCAAAACGCGACAAGTATGCAGAGCAGAAGGCTGCCCAGGCTTAGCCGGCGACTGGTTGGCTTCATCTTATTTTTCCCGCCGAAGTCAGTATCGGTATCTACAAGAACCCTCTCGATGCCGACCCCGATAGAATCCTCATTCCCCGGATTGATCCCTTTTTTTCGTCAAAAGTCTTCGCAAAGCCCCGTGATCCCGGCGCAAAAGACAGTCACACGCGATGGAACACGTCTTCCACGGCAGGTTGTACCGGGCAGGCGCAAGCGGGCCTCAAGGCCATGTTGTTATCGCAAGGTTGCTTCGCGTCTTGCCGTCGGTCCAGGCAAAGGCGCACTTTGTCCCTGAAGACGGCGCATCGAGGCCATTATAGCCGTCGTGTATGTTTTCGAGAGTCTTTCTTGACTGCCCGCCGGTACGGATCCAGTCGAACTTGCCGCCGCGCCAGGCGGAGCCGTCCCAGACGAAGAAACAGCCCAGGGCATATTCATTCCACGGGTACTTGTTGTAGGTGAACCGCACATAGTTGCCGTTGGATTCTATGTCCGCCTCAAGGTTCATGACCCGCGTCGCATCTTCGGCGGACGGCCCCTGCCACTTGATCAGGGCCCACTGGACGTCATCGGCATCAACGGTGTTCGTCGAAACCGCGTTGGTCGTGACAGGATCGGTCTCTACAACCGTGTTGGTCGTGACAGGATCGGCCTCCAGCACCGTCGGGTCGCTGCCCGTCGTCCCCGTGTTTTCGCTATCGGGCAATTCGCATCCGAATCCGACAAGAAGAATCGCCGCCGCCAGCAGCCATGCTTTCATTCCCTGCTCCTGTTTGTGCGTCCACATGATCCCCGACATCCGGGTCAAATTGAGTGCGGCCAACCTGTCTTGAGCCTGCCGCGGGGCATTCGATTCCGCGCTCCCGGCGGGCGAGGCCGCCAGCCCTTCAGAAAGGACGGAAATAATTTCATTCTGCATATACGGCTGCCGTTTCGCGGCGATCAAAGCCTGCCCCTGATGCCAAGGCCGAAAACAGGCGCGTCTTCAATATCCACGTCGGCGCCGGTCCCCTTGAAGGAAAGCGTGCGTTCGAACACGTAGCCGCCCTGGAAGGTGATCTCCACGCCCTCGGTAATGCCCACGTCGAAACCGCCGCGCACGTGGAAATCATCGTACATTATGCGCTCGCGCTCATCGTCGCCCATGTTGTACTCGGGCCAGTTCATTATGCCGCCCGAGACATGGATCCGCAGGCCGCGAAAGGGCTTGATCTCCAGCCGCGACTCCGGATACGCGATCTCGGCCACGACAACGTCGGCGCCGGACATGTGAATGCCGCCGCGCGGAACCACGGCCGTCTTGAAGCCGGGATAGACTTTCAGTCCGGCGAACAGGGCGACATCCGGAGTGAACGCGTGGATCAGGTTCAAGCCGGCGGGAATGTTGAAGTCCTTGATCTCGAAACTTTTCAGGGTCGAATAGAGGCCAGGCTCGATTTCAAGCTGCATTCCCCAGCCGGCTTCAAAGCGCTGCGACCAGCGAACGGGAATCGCGGCAATCGCAAGCGGGTACCAGGAATCGGCGCCGTCAAAGTTCTGGAGAATAAGGGAATTCCAGCGGACAATCATTTCAAGGTCGCCGCCCAATTCGTTCTCAAGGTAAAGGAAGCGCAGCCACGCGTCGGCTTCGGCCGTCGCGATGTCGTCCCACGCCGTCGCGGTGCTCTTGGCCGGCAGTGTGTAGCGCAGTTCCAGGGCCGACATCAAGGGAAACGGAGTGTCGAGGATCGGGCATTCGCGCTCGTCAAGGTTGCGGTACAGGCTGCCCCCGTCATAGTCGCCTTCATCGTCAGCGGCCAGCAAGCCGGGCGCCTGCGCAAGTAACACCGATGACAACATTACCAGGGCGGCCTTGCGAAAGGGAATGAATGAAATCTCGGGGCTCGGTCGTAGGGATTCAAGACTGGTCAATGTCAGCTCCTTGGCACAGGTCCGAGAGTCTCGGTAATTTTATTGGTGTTCTATTTTCTTGTCGTTGCCGTGCGAGCCCCGTATTTTGATGTTGTTGCCGTGCTTTTTAGCATTTGCATGGCTCGAGTCAAGAAGAACAGGCTGGCATATTTGTTTTTCCAAACGTGCGGGAACATGCGCGCAGGCAAAACGGCGTGGCATTCGACCGTGAGTTTTTCCTGCGCTTGCGCAAGACGCTCGTCCGCCAGAAGCCGCATGCGCTGATCGACTTTCACGGGTCGCCCGCGGAACTCATGGATGTTCCGGGCTTCATTGACCCTAGAAAGAGCAATCGAATATCCAATATCCAAATTCGAGGAGAGAGGGGAGAGGAGAGAGGGGATAGGATATAGGGGAGAGGAGAGATTCAGTAGTCAGAATGCGGATGCCTGTTGCAGGCATAATCGCAACCTATGCTGAATTCTGACTCCTGTTTTCTGTTTTCGAGGACGAGGACGAAGGACGAGGACGAGAAGGTGGATACGCCCATTCTCATCTCTCGCTCACTTGGACATTGGATATTCCTTGTTGGTTATTGGATATTCTCTTGATGTCTTTCACCTATAAATCATTCTACCGCAATGTCAACGCGGTCGTATTGTCCCTCCGCGTCCGCGCAGGCAATGGCATGGCGGCCCCGGCGCAGGGGCCAGTAGATCGGCCGGCCCGGGCCAACGGCGCCTAACAGCTCGCTGTCCACGAACCAGTAGATTGTCCCGGATGCCGCCCCGCCTTGCGCGGAAAGCTTGATTTCCTGGCGCAGCCCGGGCAGTTCGCCGAGCATCCGGAGCGTCTGGCGGTGCGCGGGCGAGGTGATGCGCAAAAGCCGGACGCTCGCCGCGGAAGCAGCTTCGCCAGAGCTCCCGGCCCCGGCCTGGCAGGATGCGAGAAAGGCCTGGATTTCGGCCGGCCACGCCTCGGCGACATCCCGGGAACCGTCGCCCGCGGGGCAATGGACGGAACATGCATCGCAGCGCGAAACGCCGGGAATGAAGTCGTCCGCCACCGTGGCCGGACACAGGCCGTTGGGCGGCGCGCCCGAGAGCGCGCAGACCTGCCTGGTCCGGATTCCCGGCGGTCGCTCGAACCAGGGCGAATCCCCGGACGGGTACAAGCGGCGGAAAACCTCGTAAACGGCCGGCGCCGCGGCTTCGATTCCGAGCAGGGCCCCGGAAGAATGCCCGTCCGGGTTCCCGAACCATGCGGCCACGACAAACTCGGGATTCCACGCCACGGCCACGGCGTCGCGGTACCCGTTGGACGTCCCCGTCTTGAGCGCGACGCGCGGCGCCCGGGTTTCGGCCGAATGGCCCGAGATGGACAATGCGCGCTCGCCGCCCGAAAGCATATCGGAGACCAGGTAGCAGGCCTCTTCGGAAACCAGCCGGCGCGGCCCCGGTTGCGGATCGGATTCGGCAATGCGCAGCGGCGCGTGCAGTCCGCGCCGCGCGAGCACGGAATACGCCCCGGCCAAGTCCATGAGCGTCACCTCGCAGGTTCCGACCGCCAGGCTGATGCCGTACAGTTCAGGCGCCTTGTTGAGAGTTGTGAATCCCATTTCCCGCAGGCGCAGCAGGACCGTGGCCAGCCCTACCTCGCGGGCCATCCGTATGGCGGGGACGTTGAGCGATTCCACCAGCGCGCGCCGCACGGTAACCGGGCCGGCGTATGCCTGGTCGAAGTTCCTGGGCTCATAGCCGCCAATGTCAACGGGAACATCGGCCAGGATGCCGCGCGGGGTGCACAGCCCCTGCTCGAGCGCGAAAGCGTACAGGAATGGCTTGAGGGACGAACCCGGCGAGCGGCGCGCCAGCGCGAAATTGACGCAGGCGCCTGGAACGTCGCTTCGGGCCGCGGCGCACGCCATGGCCCTCACGGCCGAAGCGCGAATATCGAGAACCACGATGGCGCCGGCCTGCACATCCCTCGGCGCCAGCTCGGAAAGCTTCCGCTCCAGCGCGGACTGAGCGTCCGCCTGGATGGCGCTGTCCAGCGTTGTGCGCAGACGCGGCGACGGCGGCGTACGCTCCAGCACCATGTCGCAGAAATTCGGGGCCGGCCGCGGCAGAACCCCGGATTGGATGCGGGGCCTGTCGGCCACGGCAGCCGCATGCTGTTCCGCCGTTATCGCCCCGCAAGCCAGCATGCGGCCAAGCACGTAATCCCGGCGCCGCAGCGCCGCTTCGAAGTGGCGGTCCGGCCGGAGCCGGGACGGCGCCTGGGGCAGCCCGACCAGCATCGCGGATTCGGAAAGCGTCAAATCGGCGGCCGGCTTGTTGAAATAGCGCCTGGCCTCGGATTCTATGCCGCACACATTCCCGCCAAACGGAGCGCGGTTGAGATACTGCTCCAGTATCTGGGCCTTCGACAGGATGCGCTCCAGGGCCAGGGCATGCCGGGCCTCGACGACTTTCGCCATGAAGGTGCGCGGCCGCGGATGCGTGAGTTTGATGACCATCGTTGTTATCGTGGAAGCGCCGGACACGACCCTGCCCGCGGCAATATTCTGGGCCGCGGCGCGGACGACCGCCAGCGCGTCCACGCCCGGATGCCGGTGGAACCGCTTGTCCTCGGCGGAGACCAGCGCCTTGACAACCCAGTCGCCGGCGCGGTCAAGGGCGATAGGCTCACAGAGGATGTCGCCGGGGCCCAGCCTGGCGCAAACCAGGGTTCCTTTCCGGTCGAACAGGCGCCGGCCCGCAGGATAATGCGAAAGGTTTCCGCGATAGGGCTGAACAAGCCACGCAAAGGCGGCCGCGCCAACCAGGGCCAGGCACGCCAAGCCGGACAGGACAAATTTTGCGCGCGACATCCGTTTCATCCAAGATTTTGCGGGTTCATGGCATCAGCGTCACCGCGCCGGAACATCCTTGAAGATCAGGAATGCCGCGCCGACAATCATTGCGAACCCGGCCAGGACATTCCAGCGCAGCGGCTCCTTGAGATAGAGAACGGAAAAGCCGCAGAACACGGCCAGCGTGATGATTTCCTGGATGGTTTTAAGCTGCGCCGCGGAAAACTGGCTGTGCCCGTAGCGATTGGCGGGAACCTGGAAACAGTATTCGACAAACGCGATGAGCCAGCTTGCAAGTATCGCCAGCCAGAGCGGCGACTCCTTGAATTTCAAGTGCCCGTACCAGGCAAACGTCATGAAGATGTTCGAAATGGTCAACAGCAGAATGGTTTGCATTGGGTCTCCCGGGGCATGCTTTTTTTCTCCGCGCTTGTTCGGCAAACACCGCGGAATTGTGCATGCCGCCGGCCGCCAGGCAAGGGCAAAAGTCCGCTTTCCCTTGCGCCCCGTCGCGGATGGCAGCTCCATCATAGGCTCGAAAGGCGGCTTGCGCGAGGCATTTCATTTTGGAGCCGGGTCGCCGCCCTGCGCCCGCCTGCGCCCGCGGCGCACAGCAGGAGAAGTTGCGTTCGGGTGCGCCCGGGCGAGCTCGCCCGGCTTGAAAACGCGGATGACCCCGAACTCGCCGTCGTATCCGGCTTCGCGAACAACGCGGCCTTCGCGCATGCGCGCGATCGCGTCCGCCAGAGCCGGCGCCTCCCGCAAGGCGTCGGGCGGCACATGCCTCAGGATGGCCAGTTCCGGGCCAAAGCGCTCCAGCGTTTCAGAATAGGCGCGGGCAACGGCCTTCGAAGCCGGGCTTGTCTCCAACAGCTCGGCAAGCACTTCGCGCAGCGGGATGACCCCGCAAAAGTCGGACGCGCCCGGCGGGCGATAGCCGGACGGCCGGTCCGCAAGCGCCTCCACCCGGCTGAGCACGCCCACGGTGACTGGCTTGCCGCATACCGGGCACAAACCTTTGCGCTCGCGCGTTTCAACCGGATCGAGGCGCACGGAACAGGCGCGATGCCCGTCCGCATGATACTTGCCTTCCTCCGGAAAAAACTCGACGGTCCCGCCATACCCTTCGCCCGTGGCCAGAGCCCTGCGAAGGGCGTGGTAGTCCATGGCCGTGTCAAACACGCACGCCTCGCGCGCCAGCTTGGACGGCGAGTGCGCGTCCGAATTGGAGATCAGCCGGAACCGGTCCAGGGCCGACAGGCGCCAGTTCATTGGCGGGTCCGATGAAAGGCCGGTTTCAACCGCGAAAACGCTGCCCGCCAGGTCGCCGTAGCATTCGTCTATCGAGTCAAAGCCGGATTTCGAGCCCAGCGCGGAAAACCAGGGGGTCCAGATATGCGCGGGCGCCAGGAACGAGCCAGGCCCGCTTTCCAGGACGATCTCCAGGAGGTCGCGCGAATCAAGGCCGAGAATCGGGCGCCCGTCAGACTTCAGGTTCCCAATTTGATCGAGCCTGCGCACCAGGCGGAGGGCCGCCTCGATATCGGGGACGAAAATTATATGGTGAACTTTTCGCGTCGCGCCGGCTTTCTTGTAAATGGTGGAAATCTCAACCTGCAGAATGAAGCGCGCGGGGCCGAAGCGCACAGGCATGAATTGCCCGGAATTTTCCGCGCGGAGCATGGGCGGAAGCCGCGATTCGACAAGCGCCTCGATTTCCGGGCGCAGCCGGAATAAGCCCGGCTCGGCCGGAACCAGCTTTTCCCGGATATCGGCAAGCCAGGCCGGATGCGTGAAATCGCCAGTTGCGACAACCGCGAGCCCCTTCAGGCGCGCCCAGTAGGCGAACTCCTCCAGGCAGCCGTCGCGGCTCGTGGCGCGCGAATATTTCGAATGCACGTGCAGATCGGCGTAATACGACATACGGCTCCCTTCCCGTTAGAGGAAGATGGCATGCTAACGCCTGGCGCCCTGAAAACAAGGCTAAACACGGCGCGGCGCACAAGACTGTGCCGGGAACGGCGGCATGGGCCCGCCGTACTGCGCGGCTTGTTCCATCGTAAGAATCGCCTTGCATCGGCCGAGGGCCGGAGTATCATGCCCGCCGTTGTTCAGCATTATTGCCTCGCGCCGGAACGCCTGCCGCTCCGGTGTCTTGCCAAGGGAGTTTTCAGCATGAGTTTCTTTAGAAGCCTGTTCGGATTCCGCTCTTCCGGGCCTTCTTCCAGATCGGCTCGCAAAGTCGTTGTGGACGCGACCAGCTTTGCCGCGGCCGAAAACAAGGGCCGTCCCGGCGGTTTCCAGCCCAATCCCCGCGACCATTTCAATACTCTGCGCTTCCTGGCCGACCTGGCGGCGCGGGAACAGCTCGACATTACGGCCGTTTTCACCGGCCGCCCGCTGCGCGAAGCGCCGGACGGCAAGCCGTACAAGAATATCACCGCCTATTACGCCGAGAATGTCGGGGCCATGGAAGAGCGGATACTGGGCCTCGTGCGGCAATTCGGCCCGAGGGAAACGCTCGTCGTGGGAATGAGCCCGGGACTCGAACAGAAGGCCATGGGCCTGGGGGCAATGTGCATGCGCACCTCCACGGTTAGGAAAGCCCTCGAGGAAAAAGAGCGCCAGCCCCAGCAGAACCGCCGCCGCCCCCGCAACGAAGCCCCGCCCCAGAATACCGCCGGGGACGATGATGGGAACGAGGACGAGCAGGATGACGAGCCCGGCGAGGACCAGGGAAGCCAGGATTCGCGAGAGCCGCGCCCGCGCGAACAGCGCAACGGCAACGGCGGCAGGGACCGGGAACAGCGCCGCGACGTGCTCGACCTTATCGATCCTGTCTGACCGCGTCAGATTCCAATATCGCTCAGCGCATCGCACACCCGGTTCATGAGCGAGGTCATGCCCGGATGCGACGCCTCGAAGCGGCCTATGGCATTGCGCAGGTTTTCGGCCAGGGACGCGCGCTGCGCTCCGGGCCCGCCATCCGGCTGCTCCAGCATCCGCGCGATATCCCTGCGCAAATCCTTGAGGATCGCCCCGGATTCCCCTCCGGCATTGCCGGCCCTGCCCAGTTCCTCGTGCAACTGAATCAGCAAATCATGCAGTTTGTCGTTTGCCATATCCACACCTCTCCGGCAGCGCCCACGCGGCCGCCCGTATTCAATTCATGGAGTCAGGGCATTGCTTCCAACGAGCTTTCCGAACGCCTCCACCGCGACCACGCTGATGAAATTCAGGAGCCCGAAATTGAGCATGGCGAAGATGATGATGAAGCCGAACGGCTCCAGGCGCATGTACGGCCGAATCACCGAATCCGGCAGCGCCCCGACCAGGATTCGCGAGCCGTCCAGCGGCGGAATCGGGATTAGGTTGAACAAGCCTAGAAACAGGTTGGTCAGGCAGGCATAAACAAGGATGGTAAGGCCCGTGTTTCCCGTATACTCATGACCGAATCGAATGCCCATGGCAAAGAGCACCGCGAGCAGGATATTGGTGGCCGGCCCAGCCAAACCGACAAGCGCGATTCCGGTCTTCTGGTCCTTGAAATATGCGGGATTGAACGGAACGGGCTTGGCCCACCCGAAAAGCACGCGGCTGTTCATGAGCATCAGGAACAGCGGCAGCAGAACCGTGCCGATCAAGTCCACGTGAGCCAGCGGGTTCAACGTCAGGCGGTGCGCCTGCTTGGCCGTGGGATCGCCAAGGCGATAGGCCACCCACGCATGCGCGACTTCATGCGGAATAATGGCCACAAAGAACCCGAACAGCATTCCGAGAATTTCCACCTTCAACATCTCCTTCAGCCAAAATGTATATCATTCCCGCGCGGATTTGTCACCATTCATCGGCTCGCTGTGCCCACCCTCTCGAGACGGACATTGTCGAAAGCGTAAAGGCCCGGCGGGTAATACGCGTAGAGCATAACCCGAAATTCCACGATTTCGGCGGCGGCTGACTTGGGGTGGAACACCATCTCGTTCTTCGTCCATTCCCCGGCCCGGCCGCGGCATCCGGCCCACGTTTCGTAAACCCGGCGAAGCTCGCCCCGGACCCGGCCATAGCCGCGAACCCACACCTTGGCGCCGCCGGCGCCCTTGTAGTCGAACGACAGGCGGCAGGCCGGCCCGCCCAGGGGCGGAAATGGCTCGGAATAGAAGGAAAGCCCGTAGGTGTTTGCGATCGGGGCCGGCGCGGGATTCGGGACATCCCACTTTGTTATGCCCTCGCGCTTCCACTGGGCGGCCATGTCGAGCTCGCTCACACGCGTGTCCATGAGAATGATTTTGCCGTGCCCCGCCGAATCCGCGTCAGCCACCCAGCGCACGCCAAGGCCGTCCGGCGGGTCCCATCCAAGGGGGCCCGCACCGGCGCCCGCCGCCTCGAACCCGCCGTTGACAACGCCTTCCTTCGCATCCGCGCCGCCGGCCGGTCCGGCGAAAAAAAGCGCGCCGGCGAGAAACAGGATCATCGTCATGTGGAACATGTCATCGAACTCCCGGCCACTCCTGCTGCGAGAGAGTCTTGAAATAATCGGCCACCAGCTGCTCAAAGCCCCTTGGAACGGGGTCGCGCCCGCCGCCCAGAATTTCGCCGCGCACCCAGTCCGGCAGGTTCATACGTTCCCGGCGCAATCCGGTTTCGTTCCGTATCGCGTCCCTCGACTCGCGCAGGGCGTCCAGCACCCGCGCGTGCGCCTGCCGCAGCCCCAGACCGTCCCGGCGCTGCAAGGACTGCTCGGCCTTCCGCATTTCCGCGATGGAATTCTCAATGTCCCCGGTAGGCAGGCGCCAGGCGCGAAGCCGGGCATTCGCGGCCTCCGCGTCCTGCCTGAGCCGGACCTGGTTCTCCGCGAGCCGCGGCAGGCGCCCGGGCGCCGCGCTGGGCGGAGTCCCGCGAAGCCCGGCTGCGGCGTAGCCGGAAAGCTTTCCGCCGCCCGTGGCGCCGCCTTCGTCCTTGCCCGAACTGTCTTCGACGCGGCCGGGCTCGAACGGCTGCGGCGTCAGGCGCGACGGCGTCTTGCGGCCATCCTTTCCGGCGGCGGTTTCTTCAACCATCTGCCCGTGGCTGCGGCCGGTCCGACCTTCGCCGGAACGCCCGCCAATCTCCTGCTTGTTCGGCAGCAGGTTCCCGGTGACGCCCTTGGCGCTCATGGATGAGATGGGGCCATCCACGGCGTCCCAGCCGGCCCCCTTGTCAATGGAATCCATCCATGACGAGGAAACGTCCTCGACATCCTCGGTCATGGCATCCTCGCGGTCAAGCAATTCGCCCACCAGGTCCTCGAGCTCGGACGGCAAATCCGCCAGTGGAATCTCGGCCGGCGCCGGGGGCTCCTCCATGTTCCAGCGTATCGTATCCGGCGCATCCGCAAGCCAGCGCTCGATGTTGTGGATCAGCTCCTCCGCTTTTTCAAGTCCGCCCTGCTCGTGCGGAACGGCCATTTCAACGTTCTTCCGGTAGAGCGCGTCCGCCGCCATCTGTATTTCCTGAATGACTTCAAGAAGCTCCTGCGCAATCGAGCTGTCCGCGAAATCCTGCCTGGGCAGCTTGCTGAAATCCGTCTGCTTCTCCTGGAAGAACTTGCTCCAGTCCGCCTCCTCCCGGGCCAGCTTGCCCAGCAGGTCCCGCTCTGCGTCCGACAAATCCTCGCCGCCCCGGTCCAGGAAGGACCGGCTCATCCTGAGCGCGCGCTCCTGGAACCGGGCGAAATCCCCGAGCGCATCCTTGAGGGCACTGCCGGAGTCCGCGGCTTCCGCGGGCGCGAGCAGCGCCTCGGGCGCGGCCGCGCGCGTTGCCGCCCAGGCCGACGCCGCCCCTGCCAGGCGGCCGAGCAGCGCGTTGAGTTCGCGTAGGACATAGTCCTGGCGCTCCTGGATTCCGGCAAGCGCCGGCTCGGCGCCGGCCCCGGCCAGGTCCAGAGCCCGGGCGGCAGACATGACAAGCGCCATTTCCCCCTTGACCAGCGTGTACAGCCGGTCGGTGTAGACCCGGCTGTCCGGCACCTCGTAAAAGAAACCTATCGCGGCGTCGCCTGCGCTTTGCGCCGCAGCCTGCCGGATCAGAAGCGAATCGCGATGGCTGTCTTCATCTCCAGCGAGCCTGGCGTCGGAAAGCGTCACCCGGAGATTGGCCGTTATCCCGTTGGCCTTCTTCTGCTCGGCGACAGCCCGCTTCATCGCTTCCAGGGCGCCTGACAGCGGATCCGTTTTCGGCAGCGCAAGCTCCGTGGCCGGCCGCAGCCGCACGAGCACCGGGCGCGACACCCCGGCCGCGCCGCCCGGCCCGAAATCCCACGCGAGCGACTCAAGCGCGCATTCCCCCTCGGCCAGCGGCAGATCGTCCGCCCGCATCCTCAGTACCTCCCTGACAGGCCCGCGCACGCCGGGCGGCCCAATGTAATTCCACTCCCGGACAGCGCCCAGCACATTGGTCCCGGCCTGTGCGCGCGCGCGAACCAGGATCCGCCGGACCCCGAACCTGTCGGAGGCCCGGATCGGCAGCTCGACGGTATCGCCCGGATTGTACACCCGGTTCCGATCGTCGGTGTCGAACTCCACTTCGGGCGGAGCGTCCGCAATCAGCGCCACCCGCGCGGCGGCGCAGGTCACCACGCCGCCCGACTCCGCCTCGGCGAGAAGAACCGAATATGCGCCCCCGCGGACGGCCGTCCATTCCGCGCGCCATTCGCCCTGTTCATTCGTGCATTGCGCAGGACCATCCGGGAGCAGCCAGGTAGCCGACCGCGCCGGCGGCTCGGAGCGAAATCGCAGTTCGACGCGGGACCCGGCCAGGCAGGACAGGCCGGCCGGAGGCCCGGGATTGGTCGCCGCCGGCTCGCCGGCATAGGCCGGAGGCTCCACCCGGAACAGCGCCCCGCGCAGCGCGGGCACGGCCCGCACTCTCACGCGGACAGCGCGCGTGAGGACGCCGGCGGCGGACGCCCTGAAAACCAGCGGCCTTCGTATCGAATCGAACTTGTGGCAAAATGCCGCGCCGTTCCGGCATGGCTGCATCAGCGCGCGGGCGGCGCCGGAGTCGCCTTCGGGAAGGCTAGACCCATCGCGCCAGATGATTTCCGGCCCCGGCATTCCCCGGCCATCCTCCGCTTCGCCGGAAACCCGGAGCAGGATTTCAAGCCCGGCGCCCTCCAAGACCGTCACGTCCTCGCAGGGCGTCATTTCGAGCGACACGTGGCCGGCCGCCGGAATATCGGACAGCGGCCTGAGATAGCGCTGAAACGCGTTGAAGGCGTATTTCGGCTCCAGCAGCCCGTACGCCGCCCAGGCGGCCATGGCAGCCAGCGCAGCCCATGCCCAGCCCCGGACGCGCCTGAAATCGACGAGCAAATCCGGGCGCAACCCGGACATCCGGGTGCGGGCCCGGCTCAGGGTCCAGTCCACGAAATCGCCTTCAATGCCCGGCTTCGCCCGCCCCTCGGCCTGGCAGGCGTTGATCAGCGCGTTGTCCGCCACCCCCAGCCTGCGCTCGGCAAGAACGGCGATTCCCTCGGCCGCGAACGGAGTCCGGGCCAGCCGCACCGTGCGCAGGAACAGGCCGGCGGCCGAGCCCCCCGCCCCAAGCGTCAGCAGCGCCAGGCGCAGGGCGCCCGGAAGCCGCACAAGGTTGTCCAGCGCAAACAGCCCCAGCCACCCGCCGAGACACAACGCCATCCACGCGCAGATTTCGCGCGCCAGCATGGCGGCCTTGACCCGCAGCGCCGTTTTTTCCAGCAGGGCCCTGACGCCGTCCGGAGATTCCATGGCGATCGCGCGCTCCTCCCGGAATGATTCAACAATGTCCAAGTGAGCGAGAGATGAGAATGGGCGTATCCAAGGCCACCCATTCACCACGCCCGCGCCCCCCTTGTTCCTTGGCCTTGAGTGTTGGATCTTCTCTTTCTAGGTTGAGAATCTCGTCTCCCGCTGATGCTTTGGGGTTGCTCCCATCCAAATCGCTATCGCTATCGGGATCGGTATCGCTATCGATCCCAAAACCGATCGCCAGGCGATAGACGTCCAATCTCCCATGCCCAAGGGCAATTGACCTTCCTTCTTCTTTCGATCCCGATCCCGATAGCGATTTCGATATCGATGCCCCATCCAATATCCAAGGAATCCGATGAACATTGGGAGTTCCTTGTTGGATATTGGATATTCGATGCTCTTTCCAGGTTCAATTGCCGCCCCAGCATGCAGGGCAAAACCGTCCCCCCGCAAGGCATTCAAACGGGATACCGGCTGCCGCCGATGAATTCGCGTAGCAGGGATCCGGCGGGCACGATGGAATCGTCCGCAACCTCCGTGAGCGGCGCGAGGAAGTCGTTCAGGCGGCAGGCCCGGATGTAGGCGTCCTGCCGCTTGGGATCGCCGCGAAGCGCCTTCACGGCCCTGGGAAAATACCCGGACAGGCGGGCCTTAAGAATGGGCAGCTCGTACGGCAGCGCGGTGTTCACGATGAAGTCCACTTCCCCGATGAACGGGATGATGTTCTTCAGCTCACTGCGCCGGACATAGTGCCAGTGCGTCAGGGTGCTCATCGGCTGGGAATTCCTGTGAAGGCTGTCGCGTATCATGCGGCGCATGAG
>JAAZAB010000002.1 GCA_012514555.1 Lentisphaerota bacterium | reverse complement strand
GCCCGGACAGCGGCGAGAGGTCCGACACGCCCGTGGATGCGAGATTGAGCGCTGTCAGGGGCATGCCCCGGAGCGCGGACAGGTCCTTGACTTCCGACGCAGCGGCGGAAAGCGTGGCGAGCCGGCTCCCGGCAAGGGGCATCAGGTCGCTCGCGGGGACGCCGTCCATGATCAACCGCTGGAGCGGCATGCCTTTCAGTGGCCCCAGGTTGTGCACCTTGGTATGGCTAAGGTCGAGGTGCGTTAGGCGCATGCCCTGGAGCCCCGTGATATGAGTGACGCGCGTCCGGCGCAGGCTCAGCTCCATCAGCGGCAGGTTCCTGAGCGGGCTCGCGTCGAACATGAGCGTGCGGTTGAGCGAGAGCCGGCGCAGGGGCGAGCCGGAGAGCGGCTCGAAGTTGCGGACGTCCGTGCCGTCCATGTTCAGGGTTTCCAGCGGCATGCCCTTCAGCGGGGAAATGTCCTCGACCAGCGTGAATTGAATGTTCAGGTTTTTTATGGGCATGCCCCTGAGAGGCGAGAGGTCCTTAACGCGGGTGTAGCCTATGTTTAAATCCTGGATTCGGCGTCCGGCGACAGGCGAGAGGTCCTTGAGGGGCGCGGGAACGACCATTCCCAGCAGGTTGGCGCTGCCCGCGCCGGTGGCCGCCAGCTTGGTGAGATTTGAGAACGCCGCCAGCGGCGAAAGGTCCTTCAGGCGTGGCGACACTATTTCCACGCCCGTCACTGCTCCGGCGTCGTCGGATTCGATACTGACTTGCCCCCGGGTCACGTCGGGGTTCAAATCCGAGAACCGGATATGGAAGGACTCTACGATGTCGGAGGGCGTTTCCTCGATTGCCGCGTCGAAGCTCTTTGCCCCGGCTCCGGCCGCGGGCGCCGCATCCTTTGCCGGGGTTTCGGCGGGCGCGGCCGAGCTCATGGCCAGCAGAACGGGTTCGGCGCGTTGCGCGAACTCGGTCCGGCCGTAACGGGCGCGATAGGCTGCGGCTTGCTGCGCGAGGAGCCGGGCTTCGAGCGGCGCGAGCTTGCGCCGGCCGAGCGCGGCCATTGCTTCGGGCGTTGAGAACGGACCCTCTTCCAGCGCGATGTTGGCGGCGCGGAAAATCCGTATGAGCGTATCCTCGGCGTCGCGCTCCGAGCGCCTGGCCGCGTATGTCCTGACATATTCGGCAAGAACGGGCGCCAGGAGCGGGCCGGTTTTTTCGAAGTATTGCGCGGCCTTGGCAAGGTTGCCCGCCTTGTGGCAAAGTATTCCGGCGAGCAGGGCGTCCTGCTCCGGGTTGGCGCGGGGAATACGCCTTGCGGTTTCAGACAGGGCGAGCTCCTTGAAGGCGATGTTGCGCGGCTGCCTGATTTCCCCGCTTCCGACCTTCGTGACCTTCTCGCACTGGAGCGCGCTGCCGGCGACATTGGTGATGACCAGCGCTTCGGGTCCGCCGGAGAGCTCCAGCGTGATTTCTCTGTTGAGATTGTTCCGGAATGATCGGAGCACGTATTCCTCCAGCGTGCCTGCCGCGGAAATGGCAGAGGCGAACGCCTGGAGTTCGGCGCGGCGCGGTTCGGCCGCGGGCATGGCGCCTGCGGTTTCCGCGAGCTTCAGGGCTTCCTCGGCTTCGTCCGAAAGCAGCCGCTCGACCGCTGCCGCGATGGCGCCGGCGAATTGCCTTTCGGCCTGTTCCGCCTCCCTTTGCTTGTTTCTGGCCAGGGTTCTTTCCTCTTCGAGAAAGCTTTCGGCGAGCTTGGCCCGGGCCTCGGCTGT
>JAAZAB010000012.1 GCA_012514555.1 Lentisphaerota bacterium | reverse complement strand
GACACCGCTCGCTTCCGCAACTCCGTCAGCACATCATGCCTGAGCGTCCGACCATCATGTTTCTTCATGGCCGGAATACTAAGGAATAACCGCGTCTATGTCAATACTATTATGGACTGGTTAGTAATACGCCTTCACCCGCTGCGCCTTGCATCTGCCGCACTCTGACCAATCGCAAAATCCGGGTTTATTCTCTTGTCTTTCCGGGCGGAGGCCTGAAAATAAGGCGCAAAAACAGGAGCAGACATGAAGCGAAGCATTTCAAGCGCCGACCTTGCCATGAAAATGATGGCTTTTCGCCCGGCTTCCCCCGATGTGGCGGCCGTGAACAAGCTGGTGGAATTTGCGCGCGGCTACCTGGCCGGGCATGGCGTGTTCACGCGGGTGGAGCGGCTGAAGGGCCGAAAAGTCCTGTGGGCCGCCACCGGGCCCGGCCGGGTGCAGCCGTTGGTTTTCAACGCCCACCTGGATGTTGTGCCGCAGGACGAAGCCTCGGCCAGGATCGGGGTGCGCGGCGGATGGCTATATGGCCGCGGCTCGGGAGATTGCCTTGGCAACGCAGCGGTTCTGTGCAACCTGCTCATCGCCTGCAGGGGAAATGCCCGCGTCGGGGCGCTGTTTTCCACGGATGAGGAAATCGGCGGCCATACGACAGCCCTCATGCTGGAGCGCGGCTATGCCGGAAGCTTCATAGTGGTGCTGGATGCGGGCGGGCTCAAGCCGCACCTGGTCATCGCCCAGAAGGGAATCCTCACCTTGCGCCTGTCGGCCCGCGGCCGATCTGGGCACGGCTCGGCTCCCTGGAAGTGCGACAACGCGCTGGACCGCCTGATAGACGGGTACCTTAAGATCAGGACGCTGTTCCCGCCAGTGCGAGACGGAGACACATGGCATACGACCTGTGCCGCCACCCAGTGCGACGCCGGAACGCACGTGTACAACCGCATTCCGGACCGGGCCGACATGGTATTGAACATTCGCTGGACTGACGCTGACACGCCCGGGGACATCATCCGCCGGATCAAGGCGGTTTCAGGGCTGGCTGTCGAGCGGATCGAGCTTTCGCCCATGGTCGGCACCGATCCCGATGCGGCCGCGATCAGGATGCTGCGCTTGCACATGGCCCGCGCGCTGCGCAGGCCGGTGTCGCTTATCCGCATGAACGGCGCCACTGATGCCCGGCATTTCGCGAAACTGCGCGTTCCGGTGGTGGCCACCTCGATTCCGTACGAAGGCGCGCATGCGTCAATCGAACGCGCCAGCCTCAGCGGCATGGCGCGCTACGAAAGAATCCTCACGGATTTCGCGCGGATTTTCGCCCCGTCCGGCCGAGCCGGTCAATAATCCGCAGCCGCGTCCTGGGCCGTGGCGAAGCGGGCGCCGCGCTCCTTGAGACCCTTGATGAGCGCGGCGAACTGTTCGAGGGCCCTGTCCCCGCAGTTCTTGACGACAAACGGGGCCGGCCTGACCCTGGCGTCGCCGTAAGCGACTTCGCCTGGCATTTTGTGGAACTCCCACGGATGGAAACGGAAGCAGAGCACCGGCCTCAGTTTCAGGCTTTCGACATGGATGCCGAAAGAATCCACCTTGTCAAGCAGCGCCCTGGCCGACTTTGTCCGGTATATGGGCCACGGATCCCGGTCGCGCTGGCAGGGATCAACGCTCTTCATGGCCAGGTCGCAGAAATTCGGGATTTCCACGATGCGCATTCCACCTTTCCTGGTCCAGTCCTTGGAAGCCGGGTGATAGGGAACCAACTGGGAGCGGTGGGCGTAGAGGGGCAGCGAGGCGTCCGAGACGTATCCCAGCTTCTCGAGGGCATTGACGAGGTGGGTGCCGCCCCACAGCCTGGGGGCGCGGAAGCTCACAGGCTTGAGGCCGGCGATGCGCTTGACGGCGCGGGTTGCCTCGGCGACCCGGCCTTCGACCTCGGAGGGCAGCACAGGGTGGCTGTTGGCAAGCGGGTAAACTGCGTCGCCGAGGTTTTCGTGGAAGAGGCCGTGGCAGCCGGTCTCGTGCCCGGCTTCGCGCACGCGGCGGACCATTTCAGGATTGCTGGCCGCGGCGTGGCCGGTCCAGAAAAAGGTCGCTCTCACGTTTTCCGCGCGGAGCAGCCCTATCAGCTTAGGGGTCCCCGCCCTTATTCCCTCGTAAGTCGAAGTGTAAGCCTCGATGTCCGTTGCCATGTCGAAGCCCAGGACAACGTCAAATCGCGTTCCGGCCCTGCCGACTATGGAAGACTGCAGGTTGTTTAATCTTATATTCATGGAAAGCCCCTTCCTGTGAAAGCGTCGCTTGTGCGCCGCCAGCCTCTCTGTCTTTTTCGGAATCATAGCCGCTCCTCCGTCGGAAGGCAAGTTTTGTGTTTGGATACGTGTTGGGGCCGGGATTGCCCTGCAAAGCTGTTTCGGCGAAGCATGGGCCGCCGCCGTTCTTGACGCAGCCCTGCGGGGGAGTGTTCCGCGGGGCCATTTTGCGCTGGCATTTGAACCCCTGCCGCGATATATAAACGACGGGGTATCACCATCGAATGATCGGACGGAAACGGGAGGCGCTTGTGAGGCGGTTAAGACTGGGCGTGAACATAGATCACGTGGCGACGGTGCGGCAGGCGCGCGGGACGGCGTACCCGGACCCGCTGGAAGCCGCGCGCCTGTGCGAACTGGCCGGGGCGGACGGGATAACCGTGCACCTGCGGGAGGATCGCCGGCATATCCAGGACGGCGACGTGTTCGCGCTGCGCAGGCATTTGCGCATACGGCTCAACCTTGAAATGGCCAACGCGCCCGGCATAGTGGCGATCGCGCTCAAGGTCCGGCCCGACGAAGCGTGCCTGGTGCCGGAGAAGCGGCAGGAGCTTACCACCGAAGGCGGCCTGGATGTGGCGGGCCAGTTCGAGCCGCTGCGCCGGACCGTCAGGCGGCTGTCCGCGGCGGGAATCGAGGCGAGCCTTTTTGTGGATCCGGACCCGGCGCAGCTCGAAGCCGCGGCGCGGACGCGGGCGCCCTGCGTGGAGCTGCACACGGGCGCTTATTGCGGCGCCTCCGGCGCCGCGGCGCGCCGCGAGCTGGAACGGCTCGTGGCGGGCGCGCGCCTCGCGCACAAGCTCGGGCTGCGCGTCAACGCCGGGCACGGGCTCAACCTGGAAAACATCGGGGGCGTCCTGCGCATGCCGTTCCTCGACACGCTCAACATTGGGCACAGCATTGTCGCGCGGGCGGTATTGGTCGGAATGGCCGCGGCTGTCCGGGAGATGCGAAGGGCCATGCGCGCGTATCGCGGGGGCGAATGAAGGCCGAAGCTGGGAGCATGCGATGAAGAGTGTGACGGCCGAGGCAATGCTGGACCTGGAGCGGAAGACGGTTGACGCGCTTGAAATTAAGATGACCGACCTGATGGACCGCGCCGGCCTGGGCGTGGCGCTCGCGGCATTCCAGTTCTGCCAGGACCGCGACGGCGGCGAACACCAGGTCCTGCTCATTGCCGGCCGCGGCAACAACGGCGGGGACGCCTTTGTGGCTGCCCGCTATCTCAAGGAATACGGCGTCATCCCCACGGTGTGGATCGCGGGCTCGGCCAGCGAAATCAAGGGCGACGCCCTGACGCATTTCAGCAGGATGAAGTCCGCCAAGATCGAGTATCGCGAGCTGCCGGTGCGCGAGGACTGGGATGACGCGGCTGCCTTTCTGGACAAGCGCCGGGACTCTTATTACTCGGCGGTGGTGGACGGAGTGCTGGGCACCGGGCTCAAGGGCGCGGCGCGCGGCCCGGCCGCCGGCGCGATCCGGCTCATCAATGTCCTGGCCAGGAACACCGTCGTCGTGGCGATCGATGTTCCTTCGGGGCTGGACGCGGACACGGGCGAGGCGCCCGGCGAGGCCGTGATGGCGGACGTCACCGCGACGATCGGCCTGCCCAAGCGCGGGCTGCTGATGCCGGCGGCCGTGAATTACGCCGGCTCGGTTGAGGTCGTTGACCTGGGCGTGCCGCAGGAGGCCGTTGACGAACTCGAGTGCGACTTGGAGCTTATCACGCCGTTCGACCTGCAGCCGCTGTTTCCGCCGCGCCGCCGCGATGCGCACAAGGGCTCGTTCGGACACGTCCTGATCATAGGCGGGGCCGAGGGTTGCTCCGGCGCCGCGGCCCTGGCCGCGGCAGCGGCCTTGCGCTCGGGCGCCGGGCTTGTCTCGGCGCTGGTGCCCCGGAGCGTGGCCGGAACGGTGGCGTCTGCGGCGCCCGAAGCCATGGTTCACCCCGGGACGGACACGGATGCCGGGTCCCTGGCCGCGGCCTCACTGGACGTGTGGCGCAGGCGCGCTGGCGAATTCACGGCCGTGGCCGCCGGGCCCGGGCTCACGCGCCATCCGGAATCCGCCGCGCTGGTGCGCGCGCTCCTGCGGGAATGCCGGGTCCCGCTCCTGCTCGACGCTGACGCTTTGAACGTGTTGGAGGGATGCGCGGCGGACATTGCCCGGGCCTCGTGCCCGGTGACGATCACGCCGCACCCAGGCGAAATGGGAAGGCTCCTGGGATGCGGCGCAGCCGATGTCCAGTCGGACCGCCTGGCCGCGGCGCGGCGCGCGGCCGGGCTGACGGGCGCAGTCGTCGTGCTCAAGGGCGCGGGCACGCTGGTCACCCGGGCCGGAGATACAATGCACGTGAACATGCTGGGCAACCCCGGCATGGCCGCCGGCGGCTCGGGCGACGTGCTTTCCGGCCTGCTTGCAGGCCTGCTGGCCCAGGGCATGGCGCCGATGGACGCGGCCCGCGCTGCGGTCTACCTGCACGGGCGCGCCGGGGACGAAGCGGCGCGCGCCAAGTCCCAGCATGCGCTGACGGCCGGCGACATCGTCGAGAACCTCGGCTACGCGTTCCAGGCTCTTACGCCACGGTGAGCGCGGCGCGCAGTTCGCGGGCGAGGCGGAGCCACGCCGCGGTGTCGAGAGTCTCGGGCCGGGCGGCCGGGCTTATCTCAAGCGCTTCCAGGACGGACGTCGGCGCGGCAGCTTGCCGTTTTTCCGCCATGCCGGCCAGTATGGCCTTGAGCTGCTTGCGCCGGTGCGCGAACACGGCTTTCGTCAGCTCGTAGAAAAAGCCGCGCTCAGCCTCCGTGCACGGCGCTGCGCTCAGGCGCTCGAATTCGACGATCGCGGACTTCACCTTCGGCGCCGGATAGAAACACCCGGGGCTGACCAGCTTACGGATGGCGACCGCGTAATCGAGACGCGCCCAGACGCCGAGCAGCCCGAATTCGCGGGAGCCCGGCGCTGCGGTCAGCCGGCGGGCAACTTCCTGCTGCAGCGTCAGCACCATGCGTTGCGGCCGGTTCGGGGCGCGCAGCAGGTTCACGAGGATAGCGCTGCCCGCCGAGTAGGGCAGGTTTGCGACGACCTTGTTGAGGCCGGAGGCGAGCATGGCGTCCAAATCCATTTCGAGCGCGTCGGCCATGACCAGCTCGACGGATGCCGCGCCGGCGAAGCGCGACTCGAGGTGTTCCCGCAGGCGCAGGTCTTTTTCGACGGTCACCACGCGCCGGCCGCCTGCCGCGAGCGCCTCGGTCAGAACGCCGAGGCCCGCGCCGATCTCGAGGACGGCGTCGCCCGGCCGCAGGTCCGCGGCCCTTACAATCATGTTCAGGATGTTCAGGTCCACCAGGAAGTTCTGCCCGAGCGTCTTGAGGGGCTTGAGATCGCGCTCGCGTAGAATCCGCCTCACGCCCGAGAGGCTGGTGAGGTTCGGTGCGTTGCTCATGCGCGGGCCCACGGGTTGGGGCGGCGCGCCAGGCGGAGCGCCCAGCGGATCGCCTGGATCATGCTGCCGGGATGGGCCCGGCCGGTTCCGGCCAGGTCGAAGGCCGTTCCGTGGTCCGGCGACACGCGCAGGATGGGCAGGCCGAGGGTGAGGTTGACGCCGGACTCGAACGCGATCGTCTTGAGCGGCCCCAAGCCCTGGTCGTGATACATGGCAACCACTATGCCGTAGCGGCCGCGGCGCGCGTTGTGAAAGATGACGTCCGCCGGCACGGGGCCCTCGAACTCGATGCCGCGCCGGCGCAGCGCGCGCAGGGCGGGCGCTATGATCCGCGCTTCCTCGTCGCCGAGAGCGCCGCGCTCGCCCGCGTGCGGGTTGAGCGCGCATATGCCGAGCATGCGGGAGCGCACCCCGAGCCACGGCAGCGCTTCCGCGGCCAGGCACGCGGTTTCGACGATCGCGGCCGGGGTCAGGGCTGTTGGCACGCCCGCGAGCGGAACGTGGCGGGTGACCAGCGCCACCCGCAGCGGCCCGCCCATCAGGAGCATGGCAAAGCGCCGCGCATGCGTGAGCGCGGCAAGGTATTCCGTGTGGCCGGGATGCGGAATCCCGGCGAGGCCAAGGCTCTTCTTGCAGATCGGGCCGGTGACAAGCCCGTCAAACCACCCTGCAAGGCAGCCTGTGGTCCCGGCGCGGATCCAGTCGGCGGCGGCGCGTCCGTGGGCCTTGCCGGTGCGCCCGGGCGCCCATTCCAGGGCGGCGCGCCGGAACGGACGCCCGTCGCAGCCGTCGCAGCCGGCGCCGGGCTCCCAGAGCGCCGTGCGCCCGGGCAACGGCGTTCCCGGGGCCCAAGCAGGGGGCGTGGGCAGGCGCAGGCGCGCGGCTTGGGCGGAAAGCACTGTGCGGCTGCCTATGAAGACGAAGCGCGCCCAAGGCGGCCATTCCTTGCCGTGGACGGCCTTTAGCGCAATTTCCGGGCCTATTCCGCCCGGATCGCCGAGCGCGACGGCCAGGGTGATGGTGCGTGGGGTTGTCAATACTTCTTTATGAAAGCCTTGCTTTTGATGCGGTCCATCCAGCGCCTGTACAGGCGCTCGGTTTCCTTGCGGACCATCTCCTGCTCCAGATCGCCGCGGACCTTCTCGAAAGGCTCCATGTATTCGTCTCGAAGGGCTTCGACTTTGAGCAGGTACAGGCCGTTCTCGGTTTCAATGACCTCGCTGATTTCGCCGGGCGCCAGGACTGACAGCCATTCGGCCAACTCGGGCCGGCGCGATGAGGGCTCGATCCACCCGAGGTATCCGCCCGCCGCGGCTTTGGCCCCTTCGGACATCTCCGAGGCGAGCCTGGCGAAATTGTCGCCCCGCAGCAGGCGCCGGCGTATTTCCTCGATCTGGCGCCTCTTGATTTCAAGGTCAGAGGGCGTGGAACCGCGTTGCACCATGATCATGCGGGCTTCGACCTGGCCGGGCACACGGTATTTCTCAGGCGCGGATTCATAGGCTTCCCGGACATCGCGGGGCAATATGACTACCTTGGACTCCACGGCGTTTTCGCGCATGAACGAGAGGATCATCTGCTCCTTGATCTGCTGCCGCCATTCGTCTATGGTCATGCCGTCCTTTTCGAGCGTCTGCATCAGGTCAGTAACGCTGTTTCCGAACTTGTTCCGGAGGATTTCCGAGACCCTGGCGTCCACGAGGTTCTCGGGAACCTGCCTGCCGAGGCTCTTGAATTCCTGCAGGATGAGCTGCCGCTCGATCAGCGTGTCGAGCGTCTTCTTGTAAGCTTCCTCCAGCTTTTCTTCGAGTTCAAGCCCCTTGTACATCTGGCGGATTTGCGTCTCCACCGGACGCATCGCGTCCCGGACCCGGCCGGACGTGATAATGTCGCCGTTCACGGCTGCCGCATACCCGTCCACGGAAACCGGCGCCGCGCGTAGCGCGCCCGGCCACAGCAGGCCGCAGGCCAGAATCAGGATGATCAGTTTTTTGTTCATGGATTCCGGATTTCCACGCCAACTTTTTCAGCGGCCGCAGTATGGCAAAGGGCTTTGGGCAACGCAATGGAAATGCGCTGGCAAAATGATGCCGCGCCTGACTTTTTGCCCGCGCCCGCCGGCGCCGGGCCGCTCACGGAATTTCAAGCATACGCCGCAGCGCCAGCGCCGCGTTCGCCTTCAGCTTTGGGTCAACTTCAATCCTGTTTTCTTCCGGCCAGTTTTCCAGCAGCGCCAGGAGCCCGGCCTCGGTTGTCATCGCCATGTTACGGCAGGCTGACGCGCGAAGCGGGTGGACGGCGACGCGGCCGCCGTGAAGCGCAGCAAGCCTCTTGACAAGGTTGATCTCGGTCCCGACTACAATGGTTGACCCGGCCGGCGCGGCCTCCACGTACCTGACGATCTGCGATGTTGACCCGTGCGCGTCCGCCAGGCGCAATGCTTCCTTCGGCGTTTCGGGATGAACGATGATCTTTGCCCCGGGGTGTTCCGCGCGGGCCCTGCCGATGTCCTGGGCGGAAAACATGTGAACATGGCAGTATCCCTTCCAGGCCAGGACGCTTGCCCGCGCCGCCCGCCCTGCGTCGATCCCGCCGGCCGGAAGGGATGGGTTGTAAACCGCCACGGCGTCATCGGGCAGCCCGAGGTCGAACGCGGTGTTCGCGCCAAGGTGCTCGTCCGGGAGAAAGAGGATTTTCCTGTCCTGCTTCAGCGCCCAGCTGAAAACCTTTGCGGCATTGCTGGATGTGCATGTGGCTCCGCCGCGCTCGCCGCAAAAAGCCTTGATCTTGGCGCTGCTGTTGACATATGCGACGGGAACCCATTTTCCCCCGAACGTGGACAGGTCGTCCCACGCGCGCAGGACCTCCCGCAGCGGCGCCATGTCGGCCATGGGACAGCCGGCGCCGGGGGCCGGCATGTAGACCGCCTGGCTCGCGCCGGCAAGAACGCGCGCCGACTCGGCCATGAAGTGGACGCCGCAGAAGACGATCTTTTCGGCGTTTCCGGACGCGGCGGCCCTGCGGGCCAGTTCGAGCGAGTCGCCGACGAAATCCGCGTGGCCGATGATTTCGTCGCGCTGGTAGTAATGGCCGAGGATGCAAAGCCTGTCCCGCATCCGCTCCCTGATCCGCAGTATTTTTCCAGGCGCGTTCATCCGGGCAATATACCACGCGCCGCATGATATTCAACCCGGAGTTTTGCCCGATAGGCTTCGACTAACATTGAATTGACGAACGGCCTAGGTTCTGCAATACATCCTTCCTGTCGGAGGGAGAGTCCAATGGCCGATGGGCGGGAACGGATTTTGTTCATATCATCGCAGCCGTTCTTTCAATGGCGCGGCTCGCCGATACGCGTGGGATTCAACGTGCAGGCCCTTGCGGAAACGGGGTATGCCGTTGATCTCCTCACGCTTCCGCTCGGGGCGCCGCGCGAAATCCCCGGGGTCCGCATCCTGCGGGTGGGCAATCCGCTCCGGCTCAACAACATTGCCATAGGGCCCTCGCTTTCCAAGCTCCTGTTCGACGCGCTCCTGTTCTTCCGCGGCCTGGTCCTCGCCGTTAGAAACCGGTACAAGGTGGTGCACGGCGTCGAGGATGCCGGGCTGGTCGCCCTGGCCATAGCGCGCCTGACGGGAGCAAAATTCGTGTTCGAGAAACACTCTGACCCGGCATCGTACAGGAAGAAAGCCCTGCGCAACCTGGTCATGGCCTCCTACGCCGCGGTCGAACGTTTCATGGTGCGCCGCGCCGACGCCACGATCGGGACCGGCCCCGGACTGGTCGCCCAGGCTGAAAAGCTGGGCGCCCGCGGCCCGGTGCATCACATCTTCGACATTCCCTCGTCGCTGGCGCGGGCGGCCCCGGACCAGGTCGAGGCCGCGAGGCGGAAGCTTGTCCGCGCGCCCGGCGACATCCTGGTCTTGTACGTGGGCTCCTTTGCGGCCTACCAGGGGATTGACCTCATGTTCGATGCGATGCCGCCGGTTTTCCGGAGAAGCGCGCGCGCGCGATGGGTGGTCGTCGGGGGCGCGCCGCTTGAGATCGAGCAACGCAAGGCGTGGCTGGCCAACTGGAATATCGAGGAGAGGGTCGCTTTCCCGGGCAAGATTCACCCGGACGAGCTCGCCGCCTGTCTGGAGGCGGCCGACATCCTGCTGTCGCCGCGCATCTCGGGCGTCAACACGCCCCTCAAGCTCCTTGACTACTGCAAGGCCGGCCGCGCCATCGTGGCCACGGACAACAGCGCGAACCGGCAGATTCTCAACGAGGAATGCGCCTTGTTCGCCCCGCCCGGGCCGGAAGCCTTTGCGGATGCCATACTGCGCCTGATCGAGGACAACGCACTTCGCGAGCGGCTCGGCAGGGGCGCGTTCCGCCTGTTCGAAGAGAAGTACAACTACGGCCGCTTCAAGGAACTCCTGGCCGCATGCTATGCCGGCTTGTGACCCGGCCTCGCGCTTTTCGCCGCCCGGCTGCGTCAGGGAAACCATAAGGCCGGCTGGCGGGTGCGCTCGCCTCCGGTTCCTCCTGTTTTTCCCCGTTTTCCGGCTTGATTCAGGGCGCCATCGGCGTATTATTTCTCCTTTCCTTTCCAAAGCGCCGAACGTCCGGCGCCCGGAAGACGGCTGGAGTATGCAAAAAATGGAGGTTGACGCATGAAGACTGTGAAGCTGTGTCTTGCGATCATTCCGGCGGCCATGCTGTGCGCTTCGTCATGGGCTGCGGAAAACAAGGCGCCCGGGAATGAGCCGGCGGCCAGGCCGGCCGCGGCCAAACCCGCAATGGGTCCCGCCGTTGGTCCGATGGGGCCGGCGGGCATGGGCGTGACGAATGTCAGCCCGGACCAGCTCAGAAAGATCATGCAGGTTCGATCGGACCTGGACGACTTGAACCGCAGGATACAGGCGCGCCAGGCGAAGCTGTACGAGGAAAACGCCCGGATCAAGGAACTGCAGGGCAAGATGCGCGAAATGCAGAAGCAGATAGACGAGGAACTGGTCAAGGATGAGGAGCTGGCAAAGCTGAAGAAAAAACTTGATTCCCAGTTCAATGCGCCAATGCCGCGCCCGCTGCCGGGCGGCGCTCCGGACAAGTCCGGCGCCGGCCAGGGCGCGGAAAAGGCCGCGCCGCCGGCTGAAAAGAAATAAGCCGCCCGGCTTCCCGCGGGCCAGTTTTTTGGCGCTTCCTTCGGCGGCTCCGGGGGCGCCGCCCTTTCTGTTTCAGGCGCGTATGATTGACGAAGCCAGTCTTTCCGCCGGCGATATCCGGCGAATTCAGGAAAAGGCGTGGGACGAAACCATCGCGCATGTTTCGGCGCATTCCGCTTTTTACCGCGAGCACCTTGCGCTGGCCGGCTTCCGCCCCGGCCGCCCCCCGCCGCTGGATGCGCTGCCCGATATTCCGCCAATAGACAAGAGCACGCTTTCCGAGCGGACGGACGATTTTGTCTGCGTGCCCATGGAGGAGGTGGTGGAGATCACGACCACCAGCGGGACCACGGGCCGCGCGCTGGTGGTGCCCATGACCGAATCCGACATGCGGCGCCTTGCCTATAACGAATACCTTTCCTTCCGGTGCGTCGGCCTGACCGCCCGGGACACGGTCCTGCTGGGCGTGACCCTGGATCGCTGCTTCATAGCGGGCCTGGCCTATTCGATCGGGCTTCGGCAGCTCGGATGCGCAGTGGTGCGCGTCGGAGCTTCCGCGCCTCAGATGCATTTCGAGATGATCGACCGGCTCAAGCCCACGGCGATCGTGTCGGTGCCGTCCTTTCTGCGGCTGCTTGCCGACCGCGCCGGGGAGGAGGGCCGCGACCTGTCGAAATCGGGCGTTACCCGGGCTGTCTGCATCGGCGAGCCGCTGCGCGCGCCGGACATGACCCCAAACGCCGCGGCCGCAGACATCATGAAGCGCTGGGGCGTGCGCGTGTTTTCAACCTACGGCAACACGGAGCTGCAAGGGTCGCTGTGCGAATGCGGCGCCGGCCGTGGCGGGCATGCGCACCCGGAGCTCACGCTCGTCGAGGCGCTCGACGAAGCCGGCAGGCCGGTTGGCGCGGGCGAGGCGGGCGAGATCACGGCCACGACTTTTGGCGTGCGGGGGCTGCCGCTTGTCAGGTACCGGACCGGCGATGTTGCCGCCGTCTATTCCGAACCCTGCGCGTGCGGCCGCGTCACGCAGAGGATCGGGCCCGTCGTAGGGCGCAAGCATCAGAAGCTCAAAGTCAAGGGCGCGACGATCTATCCGTCCACGCTTCAGGCCGTCCTGGATTCCTGCCAGGGCGTGGAATCATATGTCATTCTGGCCAGGTCGGAATCATCGCTCTCCGATGCCATCGAAGTCGTGGTCCACTGTCCCAGCGATGAGGACAGAACAATCTGCCGGCTGCGGGATGCGTTTCGCGGCCGGGCCAAGGTTGTCCCTGGCATACGTTGCGCTCAGAAGGCGGAAATTGAAGCGCTCCAGATGCCGGAGGGTTCGCGAAAGCGCCGCTTCTTTGTGGACCTGCGGGGGAATGCATCTTGATCCGAAAAGGCCGGGACCATGGACCCAAATATCTGCGCCCTGATTCCCGCGTATAACCACGCCGCCGCTCTTGTGGGCGTAGTCCGCGCCGCGAAGCGCATTGTCCCCGTCATCGTGGTGAACGACGGCTCGACCGACGGCACGGAGCGCGCGCTGGCCGGGGAGCCGGGAATCGAGGTGGTGACGCACCCGGTCAACCGCGGCAAGGCCGAAGCGCTGCGCTCTGGCTTTCGCCGTGCGCAGGAGCTGGGATATTCACATGTGATTTCCCTGGACGCGGACGGCCAGCACCTGCCGTCGGACATCCCGAGATTTGTCGAGGCGTGCCGAGCGAGGCCGGAGGCGATGCTCGTCGGCGTCCGCGATTTCAACAGCCCCGATGTTCCGGCGGCGCGGCGCCGGGCCAACCGCTTTTCAAACCTGTGGTTCCGGATATCCTCCGGCGTTTACCTGGGAGACACCCAGTGCGGCTTCCGGTGCTATCCGCTGGAGGACACGCTCTGCATCAACGCGCGCGCCGAACGTTACGGCTACGAGCTCGAAATCATGGTCCGCGCGGCCTGGCTTGACATCCCGCTGATCCCGGTCCCGGTCGGCGTCGTCTACAACGAGGCGACCGCGCGCGGCTCCCATTTCCGGCCAGTGGTGGATTTTCTGCGCCTCACGCGCCTGAACGCGCGGCTCCTGGCCCTGGCCTTCTTTGTGCCGCGCCCGCTGCGCGCGATCATGTCGAAGGGCATGCTGAAGGGGCTTTCGTTCCGTGAAAAGCTCGGGACAATCGGCAGGGAATTGTTCTGCGAGCACATGGCAAGTCCCGGCCGCTTCGCCGCGGCAATCGCGCTGGGCGTGTTTTTCGCCCTCGCCCCCATCTGGGGCCTGCAGACGCTCTCCGCGCTGGCTGCCGCGCACGCGCTCCGGCTGAACAAGGCTGTCACGGCGGCAGTCTGCAACCTTTCCATCCCGCCGACCATTCCATTCATTCTCTACTGCAACCTTGTCATCGGAAATGCCTTGTTCGGGGGCGCGCCCCTCGATCTTCGGATATCGGAAATGACGCGGGAGCTGGCAGCCGCATATTTCGTGCAATGGCTCGCGGGCAGCCTGGTGATGGCGTTCTCGTGCGCGGCCCTGGCGTTCGCGATCGGCTATTCCGCGGCGTCCGTGCGGGGCCGATGCCGACGCGCCGGCCCGTGAGAGGCCCGGCCGGATCGCGGCGAATTTGACGGTGAACGCATGAGCAATGAAAACACCGGCGGCGCGCTTGTGCGCTTCCAGGAGCGGCTGGCCCGGAACCGGCGCCTGCTCCTTGCCGCGCTGGCGATTGCCGGCGCGCTGGCGTTCGCGGTTTCCATGAACCTAAGGATGGAGGATGACTTCTCCATCATGCTGCCCCGGGGCGACCCAGTTGTGGACGCGCTGCGGGAAACGCTTGTCCGGTTCCGCCAGGCCAACCGCCTGTTCGTGGACATCGGCGTCGAATCGGGCGATCCCGCCATTGCCGCCGGGGCCGCGGACGACTTTGAGCGCGCGATCGAAGGGCTGCCCGGCCTGGACCGCCCGGCCGCAGCGGGCGGGGCCGGCATGCAGGAGTCATATCTCTTTCTTCTCGACAGCCTGCCCGCCGCGTTCGGCGTGGAGGAGGAGCGCGAGCTGGAGTCCGCGCTCGATCCGGCCGCCATTCGCACGCACCTGTCATGGCTGAAAGAGCGGCTCTCCGGGCCCTACGGGTTCGCCTTCAAGGAGGTCGCGCGCAACGATCCCGTCGGCTTGGGCCGGCTGCTCGGCGCGCGCCTCGGCGGCCTCCAGGCCATGGCAGGCGGCGCGAGCGTGCAGGATGGGCGGCTGCGCTCGCCCGACGGCCGGCACGAACTGCTGGCGCTGCAAACCCAGTTCGCTTCCTCCGACTCGATACGCGGCGCGCCTGTGGTGGCCGGCCTGCTGAAGGCAGCCAGGGAGGTCGAGGCGCGGCATCCCGGGGTGCGGGTGTCCGTGACCGGCGCGCACCGCGCTGCGCTCGACAACGGCGCAATGATTCGTGCCGACGCCGCCCGGACGATGACGGCCGGAGCGGGGCTGATGATCATCCTGCTCTGCGGGCTGTACCGCCGCAAGCGCATGGCGCTGCTCACGTTCTTCCCGACGTTCTACGGCGCATTGCTCGCCGGCGGCGCCATGGCCTGGCTGTTCCCGTCGCTCTCCGCCATCGCCCTCGGCTGCGCCAGCATCATCACGGGCGTCGGAGTCGATTACGCCATTCACGTGCTCTATCACCTCGAAGACGCGGCCTGCAAGACGCCCCGCGATGTCGGGAGGGTTGTCAGCCGGCTGTTTACGCCCGTTCTCATAGGATCTCTGACCACCGTGGCGGCGTTCATGGTCATGCTGCTCTCCGATGTGCCCGGGCACCGGCAGCTCGGGTGCTTCGCAGGCATGGCCGTCATGGCCTCCGACCTCGTTTCGCTCTTCATCCTGCCGGCGCTGGTCCGCCTGCCCGCCGGCAGGGCCGGCCGGAAGCGGCCGATGATAGCCACTCGCTTCATGGGCGCTTTCTTTCGCGCCCGCTCAAAGCATCCTGTTTTCTTTGCCGCGCTTGCCGCCGCCCTGACTCTGGCCGGCATCGCGGGCGTCGCGCGACTGAGATTCGACGGCGACCTGATGAAAATGAACGGCGTTTATCCGGAAACCCGGGCGGACGAGGAGCTGGTCGAAAGTGTGTGGGGCGACGTCACGCGCGTAACAACCGTAATTCTCGGCGGCCGGACCGAGGCGGAGGCGCTCGACAACTGCGGCAGGGCCGCTGCAGCCGTCGGGCGCCTCCGCGCCGAGGGCCGCGTGGAAAGCGCGTCGTTCGTCACCGATATCTGCCCCGCGCCCGCCGGGCAGGCTGGGAACATCGAACGCTGGCGCGGGTTCTGGTCAGCCGGGCGGGTGGCCTCGGCGCGCGCCGCGATCGAAGAGGCCGCCTCGGACCTGGGATTCAGCCCGAACGCCTTTTCACCGTTCTACGAGCGCCTTGCCGCGGCGCCGCGGACCCTGGACCTGTCGAGCTTCGAGGGCTCGCCGTTCGAGAGGGCCGTGGGCGAGCGCACGGCCGCGGAGCCGGACGGAGTCCGGCTCATGGCCACGCTCAAGCCTGCGCCGGGCGTTGAGCTGGAGGAGATCGAGGCCGCGGTCAAGGCCGCCGCGCCGGACGCCGTTTTGTACGACAGCCGCGCATTTGCCCGGCATATCGCCGAGAGCACACGGAAGGGCATGCAGTGGTTCGCGGGGCTTTCGGCCGGCGTGGTGGTGCTGATTCTTTTCCTCATGGTCGGGCGCCTCGACGTCACCGCCATAGGCGCGCTGCCGGTGTGCTCGAGCCTGCTCTGGACCCTCGGCTTGATGGGGTGGCTCGGGCTTGAGCTCAACACGATGAACATCGTGTTCGTCATCTTTCTGTTCGGCGTTGGAACCGACTACGGTGTATTCATGACGCTGACCCGGCTGGAGGCTCGGGACAAGGACGACGCGGCCGGCCGCATTGCCTCCGGCGGCGCGTCCGTGCTCATCTGCGCGCTGACCACCCTGTGCGGGTTCGGCGTGCTCGTGTTCGCGCGGCATCCGGCGCTCTTTTCGATAGGCAGCACTGCGCTTATAGGAATGCTCATAAGCTTGATCGCCACGTTCATACTTGCGCCAATGGGAGCGGAGTGGCTCGTCGCGCGGGCTGAACGCATTCGTTCCGCCCCTCCGCCCGCGCGCACGGCCGGGTCCGGTTCGCTCCGCAGGTTCGTGGGGAGCCTCTATGTTTACCAGGGCGTATTCATCGAACAGTTCGTCGCGTGGAAGCTGCGGATCGATCCCATGTTCGGCGTCCTTGACGCCCTTGTTCCCGCGCGCGGCGAAATCCTGGACCTGGGCTGCGGCCATGGCCTGGCGGCGAACTGGCTTGCCGCGCAGGCCCCGGAGCGGGCGCTGCTCGGGTTTGACTATGATGCCCGCAAGGTCCGCTCGGCTTCCGAGAGCGCGTGGCGCGGCGGCCGAATCCGCTTCGAGGAGCGCGACATTCTCTCCTGCCCGCTGCCCCGGAGCGACGCCGTTCTGCTTCTCGACGTCCTGCACTACTGGGCCGCGGACAAGCAGGACGCGCTGCTGGCCCGTATTCGCGCCGCGCTGAAGCCGGGCGGGCGCCTCATCCTGCGCGACGCCATGCACGACGATTCGGCCGCGCATTCCCGCGTGGTGTTCTGGGAGCGCTTCGCAACCGCCATAGCCCACAACCGCTCCGTTGAGAAGCTGTGCTTCAGGCCGCTTGCCGACATCCGCTCGGCCTTGGAGCGCGCCGGGTTCCGGAACGTGACCGTGGTCCGGGGGCGGACCGGGCTGGGATCTAATGCGCTCATTACCGCCGAGGCTTGACGCGCGGGCCCGCAAGGAATGCTCGCGGGCGCCGCGTCATTCGGCGGATTTCCTGAGCAGCGCCTCTATCTCCGCGCGCTCGGATCGAAAAGCCGGCCTGGCTTCGAGCGCCGCACGCAGGCGTTCTGCAGCCTCGGCGCCGCGCCCGAGCTTCGCGAGTATGCGGCCCGCCAGCCAGGCGTTCTGATAGTAGCCGGGGTTGTTCGCCTCCGCTTTTTCCGCCCAGGCAAGCGCCCTTTCCGGCTCGTTGTCCGCGAGGGCTTTTCGCGCACGCTCCAGATATTGCCGGGATAGCTCAAGCCGGCTGAATTCGCCGTCGCCGGCCATGGGATCGGCTTCGAAATCCATGTGCCGCGGCCGGCGCTCAAAGTCCTCGAAGCGGAAGGCCAGGAAGGGCCCGAGCTGGTGCGGCGGAGTGGCGGCCCAGAAAACGCCGTCGGTCAAATCCATGACGACCGAATGCGTGGCGATCAGAGCGTTTAATGTGCCCCGGTGTCCGTTGCCGGGGAAGAAGCCGCCGGGGAGTCTGCGGTCGCGCAGGATCGAAAGCGTTTCCCCGGGCGTGATACGGCCCCAGGCCCGGCCCGCCAGTTCCAGCATGCGGTCATACCTGGCCGCGGAGGTGCCCTCTCTCAAGTATTCGATGTTCTCCGGAATATCCCGCTGCGGCGCGGTCATGAAATGATTTGCGCAGATTATCACGCTGTTCGAGCCCTCGCGCACCGCGGTCCGGGCCGGGGTCTTTTCGATCACGATGAAGCGGCTGTCCGACTGGCTGCCCACCAGGAAATGCTCGGAAACGAACACAGCCGAGTTCGATACTATCGCAATAGCCTCCTCCAGGTCGCGCGCATATTGGAGCACCTGCCGCACGACTATCGAGATCGGCGTTCCGGCGCGGCCGGGCGGCTTGCCGTTCGCGCCGTTGACTGTGACCGAAATGCCGGCCTCGTTCATGCCCGAGACCGCGCCGACCATGCCGCCCCAGGAGAGGGACATGAAAGCCAAACCCTTTTCCGGCCTGAAGAAAGCAAGTACGCGGTCTTTCTCGAAAGTTTTCGCGGCTTCCCAGTCGAAGTTCCGGCCGGCTACCAGGTGCCCGTCAGCCGTGGCGTCGCCCCAGGCGCCGAACGCCGTGCACCGGGAAAGCAGCACGCTGTCCATGAACAGGTGGGACAGGTCGTGGGCCGCATGGTAGTTCAGCAGGCGGTGGTAGTACGGGCCCAGACCCGGGTTGTTGTCACGGCAGCCCATGCTGATCCCGTAAAGTTCCTCCTGGTATTCGGCGGGAATCGCTTCTGGAAGATCGCGCGTGAACCAGGTGGCGTAAACCTTGATTGCGATGCGCCCGGCCGCCCACGGAATGCTGCTGTTCATCAGATTGATCAGCTCCGCTTCCTGGCCGTGCATCAGGTCTTCCGTCAGCTTTCCATTGGCGAATCCGATTTCAAACGGCGTGCCGGCCAGGTACATGACGCGCAAGCCGCCCGCGTTCCGGGCCCAGCAGTCTCCCAAAATGCGGCGCTCGCCAGCGGTCTCCACGCGGCGCTGGAGAACCTCGCCGGGTATCGGAATGTTCGGGGGCCGCGCCACCCAGCTCCACAGCAGGGCCGTGAATCCCGCCTGCAGCAAGAGGACTGTCGCCGCCCCCCAGCAAAGCCTTTTCGCCCACTTTTTGGCCATGCCGCTCATAGCTTCCCGACGCAACCTCCTCTTTTATTCAGAGCGGCAAGTCTCTCATCCGCCGGTTCCATAATCAAGCAGGGAAAGCGGTTGTGTAGCCTGGAAAAAGAATATCCAATAACCAGCAAGGAATATCCAACATTCATCGGATTCCTTGGAATATCCCGTGTTGGCTGTTGGGCGCTAAGGTTCAGCAGTAGCGCAGCCCGGTTTCTGCAACCCGGCTTCTGTAGCGCGCCACGGCGTGGCGCGATTGGCCGCGCGCGTTCGGCGGCCGAGGCCCATTCTTCGCCGAAGCGGCTTCGAAGGGCAAGCCGTCTGCCCTCCAAGCGGATATTCAACCCGGAAGGCCCTGGGTGTAGCCGCGCCGCTGTGCGGCGCGCCGAGGAAGCGATACTGGCGTCGGCAAGACTTATACGGCACTGGCTTCTGTAGCCGCGCCGCTGCGCGGCGCGCCGGCGCAGCCCCCTGGGAGCGCGGCCGTCCCGGCCGCATGATACAGGATCAGGGGTGTAATCCGGCCCGTGCGAGCTGTGATGGGGCCCGCTTTTCAGGGCGGCGGGAGCTCGATTGCGACCAGGGCCGTGCGATCGGGGGTCACCTTGGCCTCGGCCCGGGCAGCGCCTGCAACGATCTCGTATTGGCCGGGCGGAAGGCGGAGCCGGGACAGGGTGAAATATCCCGCACGGTCCGTGGTGTCCCGGGCGAGCGGCGCCGCGCCGCGCAGCGCTGACACGGGCACTCCCGCGGCCGGGGCGCCGCCGGCGCGGGTGACGCGGCCGGCCACGGCGGAGAAACGGTCGCGCAGGGTTTCAAGGTAGAGCGTGCCGGCGCCGGCATAGGCGTAGCCCTGGGTGAAATCGCGGCCGGACTCGCTTTCATCGCCGCTGGTTGGCGGCGCAGCCGCGAGCGGCTCGATTGCCGTGTCCTCGTTCCACTCGTTCCAGCTGGTCACGAGGGCCATCTGCAGGTTCGGGTCCAGGAACGGAATGGCCAGGCGCTCGATGGCCTCGCCCAGGAACGAGCTGTCAGGGGCATTTGACGACCATTGGCGCGGAATGGCGTAATGGTCGCGCCTCACCCGAACGCCCCTGTCATTGTAGCCAGGAATGACGGACGGCACAAGGGCCGCGTTCGGGCCGGCGGCATTGCGGTAGCGCTGAAATAAGGCGGCGGCATCCCGGATGAAATCGCTTTGCGCGCCGTACCCGGCGTGCCGGGTGCGGCTGAAATCGTAAAGGTTGTAGGCCGTGATTGCGTCGAAAAGGCGAATGCGCGCCTGCTGCGGTTCGTCCGTTGACAGCGCCCCGTCTTCGGGCGCCTTGTCGGCGGGCACAACGCTCCAGAATATCTCGTCGGCAATCAGGAAAACGTTCCAGCCCCTGCTCTTGAGCTCGGCCCGGCATTTCTCAATGGCTTTTGCATAGCCGCCTTCCAAAGTGCGGGTCAGGTAAAGGATCACAACCGGCCTGCCCCCGATCTTCAGGTAGGACTGGTGCGTAAAGAGACTGTCGGCGAATTGCCGCATGTCGGCGAGGAATACGCTTTCGGCCTTTTCGTCGAACCGGGTGGAACCGGTTTCGCTGTTGAATCCTAGCGACCATGTTTCGTAGAAGACGCAGAAGGAGATGTCGCCGATGTTCCGGGCCTGGAAGAGCTTGTCGTAGAAGTCCGGGCGCTGGTTGGCGCCCGAAGGCCACCAGCTGATGGCCAGGAAATCAATGCCGTATTGCGAACACCATGCTATGTGGCGCTCGATCACCGCCGGGTCGTCGGAAGAATAGACGCCGAGCTCGGGGGCCTGGACGGGCCTCAGGCGCGCGCGGAGATAGGAGCGGCCGGAAAACTTGCCGGGAAACCATGTGTAATAGTAGGCGCCAACCTGGTAGCTATCGGATTCCGGGATAGGCTCGGGCCCGGAGCAGCCGCAGGCGAGCAATGCCGATCCCACTATGGCGGCGCATCCGCGGCGCAATGAGCGGCACATCGGTATTGCCTGCTTGCTGAAAATGTGCATCCGGCAGAGTGTCTCCTGAATCGCTGCAATTTAGGTTTTGAATCGCGGCAGGGCAACCTTTATTTTCCAAGGGATCAGGGTTCCTGCTTTGTCCGCCCGTGGCGGATTTCGCCGGGCAAGCCTGGCGTCATGCCAGGGGGACAATGCGATCGGATGTTTTGCATGAAATCCGGGCTCTTAAAGCTGAAGGTGCGGGTTTCCGGCCTGATTTTTGCCGCGGGCTGCCTGGCGGGGCTGGCGACAGCGGCCGGCTTTTTCGGGGCCTGGTGGTGGCGCATGGATTTGCTGTCGCACTTTCGCGTTCAATACGCGGCGGCCTTGCTCGCGGCGGCCGCGGCAGCCGCAATGCTGCGCAGGCGGGCGCCGTCTGCTCTCTTCGCGCTTTTGTGTGCCATCAACGCGGCACTGGTGCTTCCCTTGTATATCGGGGCAGGGCAGCCGTGCGTGCCGGAAGGGCTGCCCGGCGCGCGAGCGCGGATTCTCATGCTCAACGTGCACACCTCGTGCCGGGCGCATGACCGCGTGCTGGCCCTGGTCCGGGAAGAGAATCCGGATGTGGTGGTGCTCGAGGAAGTCAATGCGCGCTGGATCGCGGCGCTGTCGGAGCTGGCCGCAACCCACACGAACACTGTCCTGTGTCCTGCCGAAGACAACTTCGGGCTGGCCTTGTACAGCAGGCTTCCAATGCGGGACGGCAGGGAGATAATCCTCGGGAAGGCGGGGGTGTCCTCCATCGAGGCGGAGTTCGAGCTGGGCGGGCGGCCGTTCAGGATACTGGCCACGCACACGCTGCCGCCCGTGAGCCGGGCCTGCGCCGCATTGCGGGACCAGCAGCTTGGAGAGGTCGCCGAATATTGCCGCCGGGTTTCCGCCCCCATGGCGCTCGTCGGGGACCTGAACGCGTCGCCCTGGTCGCACGGGTTCCGGCTGCTCAGGGATTGCTCGGGCCTGCGCGACAGCATGCCCGGCTTTGGCTTTCAGGCAACCTGGCCCGCGCACAATGCGCTATTTAGAATCCCGCTCGACCATTGCCTGGTGTCGGATTCAGTGCGCGTGCTGGACCGCCGCATTGGCCGGGCAACCGGGTCGGATCACCTGCCGGTTGTGATAGATATTGAGCTGGCCGCAACCGCGCGCGGAAGCCGCCAATAAACCCAATATTCATCGGATTCCTTGGGATATTTCGTGTCGGCTGTTGGGCGGTTAGATTCAGCCGTGGTGCAACCCGGCTTCTGTAGCGCGCCACGGCGTGGCGCGATTTTCCGGACAATGCGGGTGCCGGGATATCAGCCCGATTTTGCAGCCGCGCCGCATAGGGTGAATGAGGAAATCAGGAACATCAGGAAAATAGAGGAGACAGGGGGCATTTCCTTCCTGCTTTCCTGATTTCCAAATTATCTCCTGCCCGAGTGCAGATGGGCTTTTGGGACAGGCAGGTGTCAACCGGGAAAGAGCAATGGAACGTCCGCGTTCTCCCTTGAGCAGCCCGCCGCGGGCTGCGAATAGGGATCGACGCGTGGTTGGCGCCTCATTTCTCTTGCTGGTTCTCGATCAGGCTCATGACGATGTCCATGTAGTTGGTGTGCGGGGCTCCCCTCTTGGGGTGGAACTCTAACTCGTATTCCTGCAGTCTTCTAACACATTCCTCCGCGTCGGCATGTCGCTTCTCCGCCAGCAATCGACTCAGGTGGTCCATGATCATCCTCTGCGGGCGTGCAAACTCGCCCTCGAATCGGTGGCGCTCGCTGTGGCTGTTGGCTGAGATCCCGGTCGAGAGGCCAAGAAGACCGATTGCGCCCACGGCGACAATGAACATCAGTACCCTTGCCCGCGGCTTCGCCTTCGCAACAATCCACAAAGACCCGAACACGATCGCAAGCAGGATGGCTTGGATCAGGAAGTAGACCGTCCGAAATAGGATCGTTTCCATCATGTTTGTCTCGCCAATATCCAACGCGGGTGAGCCGCCGCCATCAGGCGGTAGGCTCGACCCGCTGGTTCGCAGATTATTATATCTGATCTATTTTGAGCCTGGACTTCCAGGAATCAGGATGCTTATGGAGGTTCTGAACGGCTACAATCAGAATCGAGTCACTCCTGATTTGATAGATCAGGCCGTATGGAAATTTGCTCGTTCGGCAACGGCGAGTTCGTTTTGAAATAGGAGTCCAGGCATTCGGATACTGCAGAATGCGCTCCAGCGTCCTCTTGATCTCTGCCGCGAATTCGTAACCAAGCCCGTCACTTTGAAGATTATAATAGGCAATAGTTTCGATAAATTCAGCGTCAGCCGGATCAAGAAAATCAATTCTCATGACTTTTGCCTGTTGATTTTCTCAAACACCCGGCTTGCAGGGATTGCCTTGATTTTACCTTGATCGTATGCATCAATGCGATCTTCCGCTTCTTTTGCCCAGAGCGCGTCGATTTCTTCGCGGTTGGGACGGTCAAAGCTTGAAAGAATTCGCTCCACCAGTTCAGCCCGGTCTACCGGGGGTAAATGAATGGCTTTTTCCAAGACTTGTTGTGTTTGGACTGTCATGGTTGCCTCGCTTTCTTCTTAATATGAAAACAGTTTAACAGGTTGACTTGAAAAAGCAATTGTGGACGCCGATCATTTTTTCAGTCGTTGGAAATCGGTGACAATGTATTTCTCGAATTGCTCCTTGCAATATTCAATCTGTCTTCCCGCTGTCTTGTCTGTCTTCGTGCCGTTAAACCAGATGCTTCTTTTCCCCTTGTTCTTTCCCGTCTTATTCCGAACGGCCTCCGCCATAAACTCTTGCGAAGTCATGACCCAGGTCATCTCCACTCCATGCGTTCGGAGTAGGAATCGGGGAATCGGGGAATCGGGGGACAGACAAACTATTGCCGAGTTCGCCTGGCGGGGGAATCGGGGGACAGACAAACTATTGTCGAGTGCGCCTGGCGGCGAGGATATTGAGTTGGCAGGGTGATATGCGATAGCTACCGGAGCCGGGTTAATACCGACCCGGTGTAGGAACTCAGGAATTACCTGGAACCGGTGCAAAAGAGGATTGTTCTGCGAGGGAGTGGTCAGTCTGGCGTGAATAGACAGACAAGCGCGTGCAATGTCCGTCTGCCCGCACTTGACGAAGGGTTTGGGTTTTGGCAGTGCTCAGAAGGCAGTGTTGGGAGATCAGGACTTCGAGACAGGCAAAAGGCGCAGATCGCGAAGCGAGCAGAGCCCCTGCCAGTCGCCGAAGCGCAAGGGACGCGCTCCGGACTTGCGGTTGTGCCCGAATTGCGAGCGGTAGCGGGAGAATATGGAGTCAACGAATGTCTGGCTGCCCAGGACAAGGCCGTCGGAAAAGTATCGCACGCGGCATCTAAGCGCTTCCTGCAACGGCAAGCGGCCGT
>JAAZAB010000113.1 GCA_012514555.1 Lentisphaerota bacterium | reverse complement strand
CTTGCTGAGCGCCTTCGGCACGGACCGCGACCGGTATCCCGAGGCTAAAGACGTGCAGACGTTCGCCGGGATCGCGCCGGTGATCGAGCGCAGCGGCAAGCAGTGCTGGACGCATTGGCGATGGAACTGCCCAAAGTTCCTTCGCCAGACGTTCCACGAGTTCGCCAAGAGCTCCATCCCGTACTCGCCTTGGGCCAAGGCGTACTACGACCTGCAGAAGAAACGGGGTAAGGGCCACAACGCCGCTGTTCGTTCCTTGGCGTTCAAATGGATTCGGGTGCTTCATCGTTGCTGGCAAGATCGCAAACCCTACGACGAGACGCTCTATATGCAGGCACTCAAACGACGCGGGTCAGAACTCGCCAACCTGATCGTTCTGCAACCCCAGGGAGCGTAAAAGAAAGACTCAAAAAAACATTGACGGACCAGCTCAGATGTCTCCAGTGGAAACGATAAACAGGAGGAAATGGAGGCCGCGCGGCCCCGCGAGCCGGTCTTGCGCCGCTCTTGACGCGGCCCGGCTTCAACCGGCAGGGCTGCATCAAGAACGGCGACGGAGGCCCGCCGCCAGAGGGAACGAAAAACAGGAGGAAATGGAGGCCGAGCGTCCTCGCGAGCCGGTCTTGCGCCGCTCTTGACGCGGCCCTGGCTGCCCCGCGGTTTAGGCCTTGTCCTTCGCTGACAGTTCATATATTCTGGCTTTCTGTAGGGTTATTAACCCCCGCAAGTTTGCGACCGCGCCGGGCGCACACAACAGGGTGTTCAAGAGGCCGCATTGCTCACCTGCGCGGGCGCGCGGGAGCAAACGGAGAGTCCGTATGCCAGGGGATGTTCGGGATAATACGGAAAAAGCGGTCGTCACCCTCCTCGGTTCCTGCAGCGGCACAGAGCCCATGCCCGGCAGGCATCACACTTCATTTACGATTGAATATCGAGGAAGACTCTACTGGTTCGACGCGGGAGAGTGCTGCTCCTACACGGCCCATCTGAACAGGATTAATTTGCCGGCGACTGAAGCCATTTTCATTTCCCACACGCACATGGATCATATCGGAGGTCTCCCGAACCTGCTTTGGACCTTGAGAAAGCTGTCAAGCGTATCCCCGGACGCTTTTTGCAGCCTGGAAGATCGCAGCATCAAGGTATTCATCCCCGACCTCGAGGTGTGGGATGGCATCGTGAAGCTTCTTTCCGGCACGGAAGGGGGATTCCACTGCCCCTTCAAGCTTCACGCAAAGCGCTATGGAGACGGCCTCATATACGAAGGAAACGGCATAAACGTATTCGCCCTTCACAACCGGCACCTTGGCGATTCAAGCCCTTTCAAGTCCTATTCGTTCCGGGCGGAGATTGGCGCCAGGAGCGTTGTCTACTCGGGCGATGTGAGGCATATCGAGGATTGCGAGCCGTTACTGGATGATTGCGACATGCTGCTTATGGAAACTGGCCATCACGAAGTTGAGGATGTTTGTAATTGGCTGGTGAAGTCCGGAAAGCGTATCGGCCGATTGATCTTTGTTCATCACGGGAGAGCCATCCTGGATGCCCCTGGAAGGGAGCTGCGCAAAGCCAGGAAGATACTGGGAGACAAAGTTGCAATTGCCGGCGACGGCATGGTGCTTCACCTGTAGCAAGGCGTTGCGCGGCGGCGCGGCCAAGCGCGCGCCTGAACGACGAGGCTTGCGAGGCAAGATCGGGGCCGGCATCCGCCTTCGCCGAAGAGGCTGCCTCGGGCGGCAAAACGGGCGGCCACCGGCCGCCCCCGCAGAAGAGATTCGGTGTGGCAGAAAGGATGGCGCGTGACCAGTCGG
>JAAZAB010000112.1 GCA_012514555.1 Lentisphaerota bacterium | reverse complement strand
TGGTTCCGTGCCGTGGTGTTTGGGGTCATGTTGCGTTTCCTTTCTGTTTAGTTGCCGACCCTACATCGGTAACTTTGCGTTATAATACCCCATCACTACGGCACTTCATAGCATCTCCCCGGGCTTTGCGCCTTGCGCCATCTTGATCTGCAGCTCCCTGGCATGCGCAAGATATTCAGCCGTAACCCCAAACCGGCCGCTGGCGACTTGCCTGACCGCGCTGCGCCGGCTGTCGCCGCCGGGAAGCGGCTCGTTCCGCCCGGGATCTTCTCCGCCTTCCCCGCTGTTGCTCGTGGCGCCGATCCTGTTCATTGCAATCGCGAGCGTCTCGTGCGCCTCGCGGCTGATTGAGCCAAACGACATGGCGGAGGTCACAAAGCGCCTCATGATCCCGGCGGCCGGCTCCACCTCCTCAATCGGAACGGCCCGCCGTTGCTTGAATTTGAACAATCCGCGCAAGGTGCTTGGCTGCCTTGCCTGGTCATTGATCAAGCGCGCGTACTCCCGGTACAGGCCCGCATCATTGCTCCGCGCCGCGCGCTGCAACCTGCTTACGGATTCCGGTGTCCATAGGTGGCGCTCGCCATCCTTGCGGTAGCGGTAGCGGCCGCCGCCGGGCAGGCTACTAGGCGCGCCTGGCGCCCGGTCACAGGCTGCCGCGCGGCGCGCGGCAGCCTCGGCGGCGATTTCCGCAATCCCAATGCCCTGGATTCGCGAGGACGTTCCCGGAAAATAGCGGTCAATCAGCGCGGAGCTCAGGCCGATTGCTTCAAAAACCTGGGCGCTCCGATAGCTGCGAAGCGTCGAAATGCCCATTTTCGACATCACCTTGAGCAACCCCCTGCAAACCGCCTGGATGTAGTTCTCCAGCGCCAGGGTGACCCCTATCCTGCCGTTCAGCAGCTCTTTGCCCGCCATATCCGCCACGATGTCAAAAGCCAGGTATGGATTGACCGCCGTCGCCCCGTAGCCCAGGAGCAGGGCAAAGTGATGCGCTTCGCGGGGCTCGCCGCTCTCCAGGATCAACGCCGCGCCTGTGCGCCGGCCCATGCGCACCACCGCCTGGTTGACCGCCGACACCGCGAGCAGGGCTGGAATGGGAATCATGTCGGCAGGCAAATCCCGGTCGCTCAATATGATCACCGACTTGCCGGCATTGATCGCAGCTTCCGCTTCCCGGCACAATTGATCAATGGCCGTTGAAAGCGCTTCCGCCGTCCCGGCGGCGGAAAAAGCGATGGGCATTCGGGCAGCCGCGAAACCTTTCAAGCTCAGCGATTTCACTCTCTCCAAATCTTCGTTGGAAAGAATGGGGTGCCTGAGCTTGATCAGCCGGCTATGCCCGGGGCTGTCCACAAGTATGTTAGCCGGATTGCCCATGAAGGTCATGAGCGACATGACCAGGTCTTCGCGGATCGAATCGATGGGCGGGTTGGTGACCTGGGCAAACATCTGCTTGAAATAGGCGTAGAGCAGCTGCGGCTTTTCGGACAGGACCGCCAGGGGCGTATCACAGCCCATGGAACCTACGGGCTCATGCGCCGTGGAGGCCATGACCCGCATCACGAGCTCCACGTCCTCGCGGGTATAGCCGAACAGCTTCTGCCGAAGAAGCAAATGCGCCGTGTCCGGCACCACCGGATCCACATCGTTGAACAGGCCGTGAAGCGTGATTTTGTTCTCTTCCACCCAGCGCCGGTAGGGCAAGCGCCGCGCATAATCGTTCTTTATCTCCTTGTCCTTCAACACCCGCCGCCGGTCAAAATCCACCAGGATCATTTCACCCGGGCGCAGGGCGCCCTTTTCGGCAATCTCGCCGGGCGCAAAATCCAGGACCCCGGCTTCCGAAGCCAGCACCATGAATCCGCTCCTGGTCAGCGTGTACCGGCAGGGCCGCAGCCCGTTGCGGTCCAGGAGCGCGCCCGCCACGGAGCCGTCCGTGAAAACCAGGGCCGCCGGCCCGTCCCATGGCTCCATCAACCCCGAGTTGTACTCGAAAAAACCTCTTAAATCCGGACCCATGGGATATTTGGGGCCCCAGGCCTGGGGAATCAGCATCATCAAGGCGTGCGGGATATCGCGCCCGCCGGCCGCCAGCAGTTCCAGCGCATTGTCCAGGCAGGCGGAATCGCTGCCTCCGGCATCAATGATTGGGAGCAGTTTTTTTACGGATCCATTCAGCCGACCGGATCCAAGAAGCGTCTCGCGCGCCAGCATGTGCCGGATATTGCCCCGCAGCGTGTTGATTTCCCCGTTGTGCGCCAGGTAACGGAAAGGCTGAGCCAGCTTCCAGGACGGGAAAGTGTTGGTGCTGTAGCGCTGGTGAATGACCGCGACGGCGCTTGCAAAATCCGGACACTTCAGGTCGGAATAAAACTCGCCAAGCTGGGCGCCGAGCAGCAGTCCTTTGTAGACAAGCGTCCGGCACGAAAGGCTGGGAATATGGAACCAATCGCCGGGATGCAGCGCCTCTTCGATGCGGCGCTCCGCCATCTTCCTGGCGACGTAGAGCTTGCGCTCCATGATGCGCGGATCGTCCTGAACACCGCCGATGAAGCATTGAACAACGCGCGGCTGTTCAGCCCTGGCCTGGGCGCCGAGCGCGGATGAGTCGGTGGGCACTTCACGCCACCCGAGGAAAGCCAAGCCTTCCCCGCGGACGACCGCTTCAAAAGCCTCCCGGCATTGCGCTGCAAGCGCTCGTTCCCCGGGAAGAAAGACCATGCCGGCGCCATACATGCCGGCGGGAGGCAATTCAATGCCCAGGGCGCCGCATTCGCGCCGCAAAAAAATATCCGGAATCTGTATCAGGATGCCCGCGCCGTCGCCGGTTTTCCCGTCGCCTCCGGTCGCGCCGCGATGCACCAGATTCCCCAGAACAGCGATGCCGCGCGCGACGACTTCATGGGATTTTGTCCCGTCGACATTGGCGACGAAACCCGCGCCGCAGGCGCCGTGTTCATGGCGCGGATCATAAAGACACTGGCTTGGCTCCATCCGAATAGCTCCAAAGCCTCATTGAGCCCCGAGCCGGCATGGCCTTTCAAGCGGCTACCGGTAGAACAGCATCTCCGCGTATGACGGCAGGGGCCAGAGCTTGCTGTCGACGATCGCTTCGAGCGCGTCCGCCGATGCGCGCACGGCATCCATGCCCGGCAGTACATGGTCGCGGAATGCCCTGGCTTTCTTTTCAATGGCTTCCTCTCCGCCGGCTGCCGCAATAGTCTTCTCGAGTCCAGCCACATCCTTGTCCAGCTTG
>JAAZAB010000111.1 GCA_012514555.1 Lentisphaerota bacterium | reverse complement strand
CTGTTCAGGATGTCTGTGATCGCCTCGGGCGGACGGATTCGGCCCGGGGCTATGCCCTGGCTCAGCAATTCCCCGTTTCGCCGCCCGTCCGGCGTTGCCCGGACATTCCCGCTCATGGACACGAAGGCATAGTAAACGAAAAAGCTTGGCTGGAAAGGGCCGCCGCGCTCGTTCACCAGTCCCCGTGCCTGAGCCGCAAGATCGGCCGCAAAGCGGCCCGCCAGCGCATTTACCTCCGGATTGTCGTGCCCGTACTTCGGCAGGGCAATCGCCCTGGCGCGCAGGCCCTCATGGCCTTCCCAGTTGGCGGCCAGGGCCGCACGCAGGCCGGAAAGCGTCAGGGCGCGCTCCTCGAAGACCAGGGCGCGAATGGCATGGAGGGAATCAACGATTGTTCCCAGGCCTACAAGCGCCATTCCGGCCGGGTTGTGGCGCGCGCCGCCGGCCGTGTAATCGCGGCCTTTTTGGATGCAGTCGTTGATCGTGGCGGAAAACATCGGGCACGGGTTCACGCGCGACCACGCCCGGCCGCCTTCCGCCAGCCAGTTCGCGCCGGTGCGCAAAGTTTTGGCCATCTCGGCCATGAAGCGGGCGTAAAACGATTCGAAATCCGGCGCGTCCGAAATCGGCTCGGGCTTCAGGGCGGCCAGCGCCGGGTCGGAATCGGCGGGCAGCGGGAACGGCTGCAGGCACAGGTCCAGCACGCGGACCATGTTGAAATAATAGTAGGCGCCGGCGCTGTGTTCGACGCCCTCCACGATTGTCTCCTGGCAGCCGCCGTTCACGTAAAGGCGCGCCTCGGCCTGCGTCTTGCCCGCCTTTACGCAGGCGGGAATAAGGACGTCGTCGTTCAAGAAGGCGAAATGGTTATGGCCGCGGGAAAGGGTCTTGCCAACGAGGTCCAGGTAGGCGCGCGGGGAGGCGGAGCCATACCGGCAGTTGAGCTTGGGATTGAGCAGGCCGCACGCTTCGTGGGTTTCGATTGTCAGCCGGGTGACTTCGTTGAACACGGGCCGCCCGGATGCATCGCATCCGCCCAGCTCGATGCAAGTGCTGGTTTCAGGCCAGGGATTGTCGTCCACGTGGAAGCGAACATCCGTGAAGAGCATCCAGCGCGCGAGCAGGTCCCGGGCCCCGGCTTCCGTGATCCGCCCGGCCCGGAGGTCGGACTCGTACAATGGCCCCAGCAGCCGGTCCAGGTGGCCGAGCACAGAAATGCCGATGCCTTCAAGGGAGGCCAGCGCTTCCCTCAGGAAAAGCAGGGCGGCCAGGCCCTCGTAAAAGGTTTGAGGCGGCCGGGCGGGCACGCGGCGGGCAGTCCTGGCGATCATTTCAAGGAAGCCCCGCGATTCCGGGTCGGCGGCGGCGCTCATTTCCGCTTCCGCCTTCCGGGCGAACCGGTCCGCTATCAGGAGCAGGGCGCGCGCGCTGCGGCGCGCTGCATCGAGAAAAGCGCGCCCTTCCGCGTCCGCGCCCGGCTCATGCCGGGCAATGGCCGCCAGGAGCCCATCGATCCCGGTCTCGAACAGGCCTGTGTAGCCTATGCAGTGATGGTCGGAGTCGAAAACGTCGTTGCAATTCCAGAGGGACAGCGTGTCCGTGGCGCATTTCAGCCTGCGCTGGGCTTCCGGTCCGCCGTGGATATCACGCCGCCTGATCAGCATCCATGAGGCAACGGTATGCTGGTCGGGCGTGCCCCAGTTTTCCGCCGCCCTCACGCCCATTTCGAAAAAGAAGGGGGATCCGGGGAATATGACAGGCTCGAACTGCCCGGCGATTTCCTCGTGCAGGCGGGCCTTGAGAAGCGCCGGCAGGCAGTCGGGATTGGCCTGCGCATAGGCGTCCATGGCGCCCCAGATCGCGTCGCGCTGCGCCATGAATGCCGCGTTCTGTTCGATGCTGTCCCCGCGGAGAGGATCGTAAAATGCCGCCATCTGCTTGCGAAGTGTGTCCAGGCTCACGGAATACCTTTCAGCATGATTGAACCAGGATTCTGCGGGGTTGAACCCGGATTTTGCGAATGGTTTACCCATTATAAGTATTGTTCATTTTTCAAACGCAAAATCCGGGATGAAAAACCATGCGCCCAATCCAATCTACGCTAATATCAACGGGCCCACTGGTAAAGCACAAACAGCGTGGCCCGCGCGCAAAGCGCGCCGCACAGCGGCGCGGCTACAGCATTCCCCTTGGAGGTCGGACGGCCCCGGCCGCCGAAGACAGAATTTCAGAATCCAGAAGAATCAGCCACAGAGGACACAGAGAGCACCGAGAGTTTATTTTGATTCTAATTCCTATCTTCTTGGAGGGTGGCCACCGTATGCACAGCCAATCGCGCCACGCCGTGGCGCGCTACAGAAGATGATGGCATATCTCCCTCCGTGATCTCTGTGACCTCTGTGGCGACTCCCCCTCTCCCCTATATCCTATCTCCTATCCTCTTTTTCGTCCTCGTCCTCGAACTTGGACATTGATGTTGGATATTGGATATTCTCCTGAAAACTCAAAAATTCACGAT
>JAAZAB010000110.1 GCA_012514555.1 Lentisphaerota bacterium | reverse complement strand
CGGGTCCTTTCTAGGCCAGGGCCCGCGCCAGCCGCGTCGCGCTTTGGATGATTCGCTTTTCGACCGAAGGATCGAGCGCGGCCGGCCACTTTTCGAAGACAAAGCAGATTCCCTCGTAGCCGCCCGCACGCAGGGCGGCGGCGGTCGGCAGGTAGCCGCGGTCGGCGCCGACATAGCCTGCCACGAGAGCGCGCATGGGCATGCGGCGTTTGATCTGAAGCCCGATTTCGACGAAGGCCTCGCCGCCCAGTCCGACGAGGGCGGCGTCGCCGATCCTGAGCGCCTGGATTTCGGTTGACGTGTGCGTCGGAAACGGTCGCCCGGCCCGGAGCGCCGCTGAGCAGTGATCGGCCCAGGCCCTGATCCAGGAGCGCCATTCCGGATATTTCCGGCTGAGCTCCCGCGCATACCTTTCCAGGGCGGCCGGGTTTTCCGGGATAAGGCGCTTTCTGAAGGGCAGCGTCACCCGGGCCATGGCGCCGGCAAGCTTTGGCCTCGCAATGGGCTGCGCGCTTTCGATCGCGCGCGAGGCCGCATCCGCGAGCGCATGGCCCATTCTTTCCACGTCGTCAAACGTGCCGCCGCGGAATTCCCCGTCCTTCACTATGGCCGGCCGCACATCGCCCGAGCAGCCGTTGACGAACATCGCCACGCACCCGGGGAAACGCCGTTCCAGCTCGCGCTGGGCCGCGCCCGGAAAATCGGCCGATATTTCCGAGATGTCCGTCGAAATGGTTGTGACATGGCACGTGGCCTGGAAAACAGCCGCAAGCAGGCTTCCGTCCGGCCGGCGCAGGGCGAGGACGGGAACGTCATCGTCCCTGGGGCCGCTCGGGTTTGGAGCCATGGCCACGACTGAACGTATGCGCTTGCGCCGGTTCACCGCGCCGATGTCCGCCTGTTCCCGGCCCCAGAACGCTTTTGCCGGCTCTTCGCGGTCCATTGCTTCAAGAACGCCGCCGACGATCTTGCGGCGCACGTTCGAGATGTAGTCGGGCAGAATGCGATCCGGAGCGGGCGTGCTCGCGCTTTCGAGCATGAACGGGCCCGTATGGGTATGCGAGGCGGCCAAAAACATGTGCTCTTTCCTGACGCCGGTTTTTGCGAGCAGTTCCTCCCGCAGGGTCTCGATGAATTCGGCGGAAAAGCCGATCAAGTCGGCCGTGGCGATCACGATCCGCCCGCGCCCGTTGCGGAGGGAAAGGACTTTCAGCCGGAGCGGGTCGTGGGCGCGGCGCGATTTTCCAGTGCGCGCGGCATGCCCGGAAAGGAGATAGCCGACAGGCGGGGTGATGTCCATTGCGCAGGCGCCGGCGTAAAGCATGGCTGAAACTCCAGGTTGGGTTTGTCGCCGGGCCTGTGCCGGCCCGCAAATGGATAACAAGTATTAAAAGCCTCCAGGATATGCAAGCCGAATCGGCTTGCTTTCGGGCCGGGAGAAAGTAGGATTTGAAGGTGTTCCGCGGCCTTGGCCCGAGCGCCGGAGCGGTCCGCCGGGATTCTGGCCGGAATCGGAAAGAGCGGCGCGCAATAAAGAAGACCGGGGGCGTTTTATGAATACAGAGCTGTTTTATTTTACCGGGACCGGAAATACACTCGCCATTGCCAGGGATTTGGCCCGCGAGCTTGGCGGCGCGCAGCTTGTTTCGATTCCGGCGGCGCTCAAAACCGGGCCAATGACGGAAGCCGAACGCGTGGGAATTCTTTTCCCGGTCTACATGTTCGGGCTGCCGTTGATCGTCGCCGAATTCTGCCGGCGTTTGAACGCGGGGCGCGCCGAATATCTGTTCGGGCTTGCCAACTATGGCGGAATGCCTGGAAACGCGCTTGGCCAGATGAAGGGCATTTTCGCAGGGCGCAACATGCCATTTGCCGCGGGATACGGCGTTGCCATGCCCGGGAACTACACGCCCCTCTACGGCGCCCCGCCCGAGGCGGCACAGAGGCGGATGTTCGATGCCGAAGCCGCCGAAGTCAGGCGCATTGCCGGGCGCATCCGCGCGAACGACCGTCAGACTCTTGTCAGGAGCGGGCGCCTGGCCAGCGCGATTCTCCACGGAATCTTTTACCGTCTTAACGCGAAAAAGATATGCCGGATGGACGCCAGGTTCCGGGCTACAAGCGCATGCACGAAATGCGGAATTTGCCGGCGCGTGTGCCCGGTGGGAAACATCGAGCTCAAGGAAGGCCGCCCAATGTGGCTGCATCGCTGCGAACAGTGCATGGCGTGCCTGCAGTGGTGCCCGGCCGAGGCCATAGAGTTCGGCCGCTCGACCAAGGGCCGACGCAGGTACCGGCATCCTGGCGCAACCGTGG
>JAAZAB010000109.1 GCA_012514555.1 Lentisphaerota bacterium | reverse complement strand
TCTTGACGAACTGTACGGTGGCCGACAATCGCGCTGTCGATAAGGGGGGGGGGCATCTATGCCTGGCGCGGGCGTCTGACGCTTCGCGATGTCCTCCTGCGCAATAACATCCGAACCGCAAGTTGGACGACGATCGGCGGGGGGGGCGCCTGTATAGAAGGGGCGGTGGTCGACATGTCCAATGTCACCGTTGAGGGAAATTCCGTGGATCACCAAGGCAATTGTGCCGGGGGCGGCGTCTATCTGTCCGGCGGGAGCGCCATCGTCGACCATTGCGCGTTCAGAACCAATTGGATATATCGCCTCAATAACCGGATCCCTTACGGTGGCGCCATATATGCGAACGGGGTGAATCCCCTGCAGGTTTTGAATTGCGACTTTTCTGGAAACTACATCAGCACGAAAACCTATGCCGCCTACGGCGGCGCCCTGTATGCGGCCGGGAACGGTTCGATGATCGTGTCGAATTGCGTCTTCACGGACAACTATTTGACGAATCATCCTTCCTATGGGAAAGACCGGCAGGGAGGAACGCTCTACCTGTCGGGCGCGGGATTGGTCGGCTCGATTCGCCACTGTGCGCTCGCGGGCGCCGGCGACAACGGAAATTCGACCGAAACCCTGTTTGTAGGGGGCGGTGCCGTGTCGGCCGTGGGTGTCGTTATTAAGGGAGGGCTCACGGGCGATGGCGTTTGTGTCAGCAACATCGGGTCCGGTTCTTTCGGCATGACGAATTGCCTTATCTTTGCCCATCCGAGCAATGGCGTGCATGTGGCTGCGGGCGCAGTCCGTCTGGCGAACTGCACGCTCACGGGCAACGGCGGGTGGGGCGTGAGCAATGAGGCGGGCATAGTCGAGACCATCAACTGCATCGCCTGGACCAACGGGGCGGGTGGATTCACCCCGAACTGCGCCCTGACCTACACCTGCTCCCAGGAGGCGCACGACGGCGCGGGCAACAAGGTGGCGGATCCCCTGTTCGCGGGTGTGGCCACGAACAACTTCCACCTCACGCGTGGGAGCCCCTGCGTCAACGCCGGTCTCAACGGCTCGTGGACCAAGGCCGATGCCGATCTCGACGGCAAGCCGAGGGTCAGCGGCGGCGTTGTCGATATGGGCCCGTATGAGCTGCAAATGCCGTCGGGCGGCACGATTTTGATGATCCATTAATATCGAACCGGGAGCGCACATGAAACGGACGGGAATGCGGATTGCGGCGGCGATCGGAATCGCCGCCACGGCATTTGGACAGAGCAACTTTTTCGAGTCGGTCCGGTGTTTGCCGGACGACCTGTTCGGCAACCTGAAGCACAAGGTGCTTTATCTTCCCGATACGGCGTCAGCCCCCCCGCCGAAGGTGGACGGCGATCTGAACGAGGCCATCTGGAAACAGGCCGTTCATCTGACCGATTTCAGCGATCAGGATACGGGCGGCAAACCGCATGACCCGCTGGAGGCCTGGGTGGCGCGCGGGGCCGACGCGATCTATGTCGCGATTCGGGGCGTCGCGCAAATTCCCGACTACCCCACGGGCCGCGTCCAGGCCGCGGGCATCCACTATGAGGACTTCCGGATCCTGGTCAATCCCGATCCCGCGCGATGGGGCCGCTACGAGTTTGCCGTGGGCGGCGGAACCTTGGACTGGATCAACGGCATCGCCTCGACCAACATCGGGTACTTGAAGGATTATCTGTACCCGGCTTGGAATCCGGAGGTGAAGGCCAGGGCGATCTGTGCCCGCAAGGGGAAGAACGCCGTTGTCGAATTGATCGTTCCCTTTGCCACGCTCGGCCTGACCGCGCCGGAGCGCGGCGCCGAGTGGGCCTTCGACCTCTCGCGTCAGGCCAGTTTCGAATTTCCGATCCCGAGCTCGAAGCAGTTTGGGAAACAGCCCTGCAATACGATCTGGGGCGGATTCTGGGGAGCCTCCCATGCCCAGCTTGACCGGTGGGGTCGCCTCTATTTCGGGACGGCGAAGGAACGCG
>JAAZAB010000108.1 GCA_012514555.1 Lentisphaerota bacterium | reverse complement strand
CCCCTCCTCGGATACTTGTTCCGCAGCAAGTCGAGCAACAGCCAGAAGAGGAACCTTCTGATATTTGTGACGGCGCGCCTGGTTGACCCGGCCGGGAACCCGATCCGGAAAGAGGGCGTTGAGGACGTTGCGTCCCGCGCCACGGTGGACGTCAGTACCAGGGCGAACCCCTGAGCTTTTGTGAACCCTGTTCTTCTACTCGTCGATGCGCTGGGCTTGGCGTATCGAAGTTTCTTTGCCATTTCGGACCTGTCCACGTCAGGCGGCATTCCCACCAACGCCGCGTTCGGATTCATAAAGACGCTGCGGCAGGCCGGGCGAACCTGGATGCCGACCCACGTGGCGGTGGTTTTCGACGGAGGCATGGATCAGCGGCGAAAAGGGCTGCTGCCCGAATACAAGGCGCAGCGCCCGCCAATGCCTGATGCCCTGCGGACCCAGGTGGCCCTGATTCGCGAGTACCTTCGCTGCGCCCGGGTCGCCTCGGCCCGGGTGGACGGGCGCGAAGCGGATGACGTGATGGCCGCCCTGGCTGTCCGGGCTTGCGCGGCGGACAGGGCTTTCAAGGTGCTCATGCTGACAAGCGACAAGGATATGTTCCAGGTGGTGGACGACCGCATTTCAATGGTTGTTCCGGCCCGCGGCGATGAACGCATGGGCGCCCGCGAGGTCGTTCAAAAGACGGGGGTGCCTCCGACCCTGGTTCCCGACTGGCTCGCCCTGACCGGAGACAGCGCGGACAATATACCGGGCGTGCCCGGCGTCGGCCCGAAGACGGCCGCAAAGTGGCTGTCGGAATTCGGCTCCATTGCTGGCGTGTTCGATCACCTGTCCGAGCTCAAGCCGGAGCGTTTGCGCGGAGCTCTGGCGGCCAGCCGCCCGGCGGTCGAGCGCAACCTCGATCTGGTGCGGCTCGACACGGACATGGACCCGGGACTTGAAATAGAGTCCTCAAGGGTCGCCGCGCCGGACGCGGGCGCGGTGCTGGATTTCTTCCGCAGAATGGAGTTCCATTCGTTCGCGAAGGAACTCGAGGCTCCGACTCTTTTCTGATGAACAGGGCCAGTTACAAGTGCGTCCGGTGCGGGCGCGACATCGAGCGCAACGAGCATTCCAGCGGGCTCTGCGCGCGCTGCCGGGACCCGGAAGCGCAGCGCATGGCGCCCGAACCGGGCGCGCCGCGGCGGCCCATCGGGCTTCGATCAGACCCCGACAACAAGGCAGGTCTCGATAAAGCCTGCCCGGCCTGCGGGCAGGCGATGGCTGAAGACGCAGTGATCTGCGTGCAGTGCGGCTTCGACACGCGCACCGGGAAGCGCCTTTCTCCCGCCACACCGGGGGATCGCGGGCGCCGGAGCGGGCGAATCCGATCGGCCCTTCGCGCGCTTCTCGCGTTGGTTGCGCTCTGCCTGGCCGGAGCCGGCGCGCTCAAGCTATGGAGCGTGTTCGGCCCGGGCGGGAAGGCAGGACTGTTCAAAAGCGAGGACGGCGATTCCGTTCCCGCCGCGGAAGTGCTGGCCCAAACCAGGGCGGCTCAAAATCGAATCCTGCTGGGCGATTTTGAAGGCGGATGCTCGGACATGCTGGCGATTGCGGAAAGGCATCCGGAAATCTACCCGGCACGGCGGGTGCCGGAGCTTCTGAAATTGCACGGCCTTGTTCCGGGCTTCGAAGGGCCGTCATACCGCGGGAGCGCCCTGGACTTGATAGTCCTTTTCTGCGGGCAAACAGGCATCGACCTCTCCGTGGACCCGGAAGCTGCCGGAGACTTGGCTGAGATGAAGGTTGTCATCCGGGATTACCTGGGCCTCGGGACCGCGGATCAACTCGCGAACGCCCTCGCTCCGTTCGGGGTTGTCTTCAAGACGGTCACGGCAGTTGAAGGCCGGAGCGCACGGTTTGTCACCACGCCTGCCCTCTGGGCATACAGCGAGGCGCTGTGGGCATTGGACAGGAATGATCCCGCCCGCGCCCGGGCCGCTCTGAGCGGGGCGGAGCTGACGAACGATACTTGGGCATGCGGCCACGCAGGTGAATTCCGGAATTTGATCGAGGGCATGGCCGGCGAAAGCGAGGCGCTGGCTTCGATTGAATCGCGGATGGACCGCGCGGTCAACCCGATCCTGCTTCTCGGAACAACGCAGCCCGATGCCGGGCTGGCCTTGCGCTCGGAAGCCTCCGCCGCCGCGGATCAGCTTGCCATGTTCATGGAGCACGCCGGGCCGGCCGGCGATTTTTCGGAATTGATCGTGCGTGCACTGAGCGGCGGACTGGCGGGCGAGGCGCTTTGGATAATGGCGCAATACGACCTGCTCGCCAATCGGTTCCGCCAGTCGGAGGAACGTCTGCGCAAGGCGGGAGTTGAGCCCGGGTTCCATGCGCCGGGGGCGCCGGCGCCGGAGCGCGAGGCCCTGCGGCAAGCCTTGCGGGCGCGGCGGGAAAAGGCCGAGAGGCTTGCCAGGGATGCGGAAATGCTTTTCAGTCGCGACCTGGACGGCGCCCTCTCCGGCTTCTCGGCGGCGCGCGCCATGGACCGTTTCAACCTGAAGGCGCGCATCGGATGCGGGCTCTTCATTCCAAAAGCTCACCTTGACGCGGTCGGCGAATTGCGCAAACACGAGGCCGGCGCGGAAAACGAATCAGCCCGCGAGCTGCTGGCGATCGCCTTGAGGAAGGAGGGGCGGTTTGCCATGGCCGCGCTGCTTGCGCCAGGCGACGGCCTTTCCTCGACCGGCGTGCCGTCGACGGCTGGCGTTGCGTTCGGGCTTTCGGCAGCGGAGACGGATGCCGTTTTCGCCGTCGAGGCCAGGCTTGGCCCAAGCCTGGCGCCGGCGCAGCCTTCAGCGGACGCCGGCGTGGCGGACCGCGCGGAAGATGACCCGCTGTGGCGGAGCATGAAAGGGGATGAAGGCGGCCTTGTATTCCTTGAATCAGGGCGGAACGATCCTGTGTCAGCCGCGTCCGGGATCGCCGTTGAAACCTGGCTGGCCTCGGTCGAGTGGGGCGGACTTGGCAAACGGGTGCTCAGCGTGCGTTTTCAGACGGCCGAGCCGGGCGTGGGGAACGATTCCCTTGGCGCGGCCATGGCCCTGGCCGGCTGGTCGCGCCTGAATGATTGCGCGCTTGTTCCGGGCGCGGCTGTCACGGGCTTTCTGAAGCCTGACGGCTCGCTTACGGCGGCCGAATTCGCGGCCGGAAAGGTGCGCGCTTTCCACCGCCGGCACGCGGCTGAACTTGTAATAGTCCCCGAGGCGAACGCGCCGGAGCTCGGCGCAGTGCCACTGGACCAGCTGTTGCGAACGGTGCTTGTGACCGCGGGGGACATGGCCCTTGTGCTGCGCTATGCCGCGGCGGGCGTGCCGCCGGAAAATGCGCCTCCCCGGCCGTAGAATTGCCGGGGAACAGGACCGGCCCGGCATCCAATGCCAAACGATTCTCCGCGGAGACCGCGGCGCCGGAGAGGCGCGCAGGAAGCCGACAGTAAAAGTTGAACAGCATGCCAACCGCAATGCGCCCCGGGCGTCAACCGCTTCCCCTTTCCATCGCATGACCAGAAATACTACAATCCGCCTGGTGTTCGCGCTCGGCCTTTGCGCCCTCTTCTTTCTCGGCCTTGGCGTACGGCGCTGGGTTCTGGACGCCCAGCGCGCCAGGAACGACGGCGCGGAACTGCCGTTCACCAGGGAGAGCGCCCTGATGTTCATGCATGTCCGGAGCCTGTGCGAAACCGGAAGCCTTCCGGAACGCGACCCAAAGGTGCAGGCGCCTGAAGGAGTCGTGATCCGCCGGACTTACATGATTTTCGCCGAGTACGCGTACGCGGGCCTCGCGCGCCTCCTGCCTCCAGGGCTGTCGCTCGAAGAAAGGGTCCGATGGGCGGCGGCGGCCTGGTTCTGCCTCGGGGTTCCGCTTCTGGCGTTGTGGGTCTGGCGCTTGTGGGGCTCGGCCGTTGCGGGCGTGTTTGCCGGAGCGTATTACGCCGTTGGCCTGGCCTCGGTCAGCCGCTCCACGGGCCAGGAGCTGTCGGACGAGAATTTCGCGCTGCCCCTGCTGATAGGGCACCTCGCGGCGGGCGCCTGGGCTGAAAGCCGGTCAGGCCGCGCGCTGGCCGCCGGCGCGGCCTTGTCCGCGCTGCTGCTGGGATGCGCGATGGCCTCTTGGGACCTGGTCCAGTTTTACGTCATGATCTGGGCGCTGGCGGGGGCCTTTCAATGGCTCATGCGGCGCCATTCGGGCCAGGCAAGGACGCACTGGCTGTTCTGCATGTTCGCGCTTGTCCTGGCCGGGCTGGCCAATCCGTACCTCAGGAGCCACGGCTTCCCTGGATCCTATGCAATGCTGATTGCGTATGGGGTCGCCGCCGGCATGGCCGTCGAGGCGTGGCTGCCGGGGTTCGGCGAAAAACCGTTACCCCGGGCGGCCGTTCCCGGCTGGCTGGCGCGTTCCTGGCGGCCCGTTGTCCTGCTGCTGCCTCTGGTTCTGGTTCCGTGGCTCGCCGGGGGCTACGCAGAGGCCTACGGGCATTTTACGGACTTGCTCTGGGCCAAGCTCCGTTTCCTGAACCAGAGGCCCGCGGACCCGGCGCTGCTATCGTTCGACCAGCGCATCCTCTGGGCGCCCGCTTTGGAATCCGTGAATTTTATGTTGACAATCCAGTTGTTTCCTGTAATTCTCTTTCTCAGCTTTTTCGCTGTCGCGGGAATCCTTGTCCTGTCCCGCCGGCGTTCGATCCCCGGCGTGTTTGAGTTGTTGTTGGGTTTTGTATTATCGCTTCTTGCCTTTCTGCTGTTCAAGCGATTCCACGTATTCCTTGCAATCTACGTTGCCGCTTTATTCGGATGGCTGTCGCGCTGGGCGTTTGACATCAAGAGGGCCTTCCCGCGGTGGTGCATGGCCGCGCTGCTGGCGTATGCGCTCGCAGAGGAATCGGCGCGCGTGTTCAAGGCGCCGGAGAGGCTGGGGGGAGATTTCTACTACAGGGAATCCGCCGAACTGGCGCGATGGCTGAAAGAAAATACTGCCCGGGAAACGGTGCTGGGACCTTTCTGGCTCAGCGCTTTTCTCAGGGCCTATGCCGATTGCCCGGTTGTCCTGCACCCGAAGTTCGAGTCGCGGGAAATACGAAGCCGGGTGAAAGCCTATTACGAGAAGCTTTTTCTCGGCGACGAGCGGGCTTTCCGGGACTGGGCCGGGCGCTATGGCGCAAGCTATTATGTGTATCTCAAGGGGGCATTCAACAGTCCGCAGCAGCGTTATTATGCCAACGCGCTCAACCCGCCTTCCAATGCAGCGGCGGGCCGGATGGAATCCGAGCCGGAAAAGCTCAGGTACCTGGCTTTTTTGTGGGGCAATGACCGGTACAGGGTGTTTCGAATAATCACCGCGTCGGACGAGGAGGAGGCCTTGCGCCTTTCAAACGAGGCTGAAAAGGACCGCGCTGCGGGGCGCGCGGGCGCGGCCAGAGACAAGGCACTCCTGGCCCTGATGAGCGACCCGGGCTGCCAGGCAGCCAGGAGAATACGGCTGGGCCTGCCGCCTGCCCCGGGCGGAATTGAAACCCTTGCGGGAGACTGAACTTGACAATTCGTATTTGCGTGACGGGCGGAATAGCGTGCGGCAAGAGCCTGGTGGCCGGGTTTCTCGAGGAGGCCGGAATACCGGTCATTGATGCGGACGAAGTTTGCCACGACCTTATGAGGCCGGGCCGGCCCGAGCATGCCCGGATCGTGGCGGCCTTTGGACCGCAGGCGCTCTCGGCGGACGGGGAAATCGACAGGGCCCGGCTCGGCCGGGTCGTCTTCGGGTCGGCCGCACGAAAGGCGGAACTGGAGGCCATTCTTCACCCTGCCGCGGGCCGGGTTATCGAGGCGTGGCTCGCCGGGCATCCGGGAGCGCCATTGCTTTCGGCCGTTGTGCCGCTTGTCTACGAGGCGGGCTGGGAATCGAAATGGGATTTCATCGTCTGCGTGGCTGCGCCGGCCTGCTTGCAGCTCGATCGGCTGGCGGCCAGGGGGCTGTCTCCGGAGGATGCCGGCGCGCGGCTCGCGGCCCAGATGCCGGTGGAAGAGAAAATGCGGCGCGCCGACCGCGTTATCTTCAACGCCGGCCCCGTGGCCCTGGCCCGGCAGCAGACGATAGCATTGATCGAGGGATTCAACGAACAAGGGGAGATATCGAATGGACGACAAGCATAACCGGGCGGACAGCAATCGGAACCGGAGGCCGCGCAACAACATCAGGCGCGGCAGCTATGAGCGGCCGGCCGGGGGCAACTACCGGCCCCGCGATCCCGCCGACTATCGGCAGAGGGACATGGGCGACTACAGGCCGCGCGACAACGGCGACTACCGCCAACGGGACCCCGCCGACTACAGGCCGCGCGACGACCGGCCGCGCGACGACATGCAGCCCCGCAACAGGGATGACGACATGGCGGCGCCCGCACGCCGCCGCGATTTTGACGACGATGCCCGGCCGCGCTCGGGCGCCCGCGATTATGACGACCGCGCCGCCGCCGACCGCGATCCAAACCGGGCGCCGGGCGTGTCCGAGTTCATCGATGAGGTCGAGCCGGCGCCTGCCGCGGCGCCTGCCGCCGAAGAGGGCGACGCTCCGCCCAGTCCAGCGCCGCGCCCGGCGCCCGTTGCCCGGACACTTCATCTCTCCGAGCTGCAGATGATGTCCGTGCCCGATTTGAACAAGCTGGCGGACTCCTTCGGGCTGATGGACATGGGCGCGCTGCGCAAGCACGAGCTTATCTTCGAAATCCTCAAGGCAAACGCACGCCTGCGCGGGTCGATGTTCGGAAAGGGGGTCCTTGAAATCCTCCCCGACGGGTTCGGATTTCTTCGCTCGCCTTATTCAAACTACCTGCCGTGCCCTGAAGACATCTACGTGTCGCCTTCGCAAATCCGCCGCTTCGCCCTGCGCACCGGCGATTCCATCGACGGCGAAATCCGGGCGCCGAAGGAAAAGGAGCGGTTCTTCGCGCTCCTGCGCGTTGAGAAGATTAACGGCGCGGACCCGGACAAGTCACACAGCGTCATTCCCTTCGAGAACCTGACACCGCTCTTCCCGAACCGGCGCATTCTTCTCGAGCGCGCACCCGATGAGGTTTCGATGCGGGTCATGGACCTGTTCACCCCGATAGGAATGGGGCAGCGCGGCCTGATCGTGGCGCCGCCGCGAACAGGGAAGACCGTTCTTCTTCAGAAAATCGCAAACAGCGTCTCCGCAAACCATCCGGATGCGGTGCTGATAGTCCTGCTCATTGACGAGCGGCCGGAAGAGGTCACGGACATGCAGCGCAGCACCAAGGCCCAGGTCGTGAGCTCCACCTTCGACGAGCCGCCGGAGCGGCACGTGCAGGTGGCCGAAATGGTCAGCGAAATGTCCAAGCGCCTGGTCGAGTGCGGCCGCGACGTTATCATCCTGCTGGACAGCATCACCCGCCTTGCCCGGGCCTACAACACCCTGGAGCCGCATAGCGGGAAAATCCTGTCCGGCGGCGTTGACGCCAACGCGCTCCACAAGCCGAAGAGGTTTTTTGGGGCTGCGCGCAACATCGAAAACGGAGGGAGCCTGACCATCGTGGCGACCGCGCTGGTCGACACCGGGAGCCGCATGGACGAGGTGATATTCGAGGAGTTCAAGGGCACGGGCAACATGGAGCTCGGCCTGGACCGGCACCTGGTTGACAAGCGCGTCTTCCCTGCAATCAACGTGGAAAAGTCCGGCACCCGGAAGGAGGAGCTTCTCCTGCATCCAGACGAGCTCAACAAGGTCTGGATTCTTCGGCGCGCCCTGAACGGAGTCCCTGCCGTTGAAGCCATGGAGCTGATCATCGGCAAGCTGAAGAAAACAAAGAGCAACGCGGAATTCCTCATGACCCTGCATGAATAGGGGCGCAAGTCAGTTCCGTCCGGGTTTTGGCATTGGTTTTTCGTTGCGACTTATCGCTGGCTATTGTGAGTCATGAGGGAAGAGCTGTTTCCAGCGGTTATTCCGATGGAGCGTTGATAATGCAAGGAACGCCTCGTCGCCCGCCAGGCTCCAGAACTGGCCGGTGAGTTTGAAACGGCGTTGATACTGGGAGCAGGTGGATTCGATGGCTCCCGATCCGACCGGCTGGCCGAGGGCCTTGCCCGTCTTATAATCCATCCGGTCTTTGTGTCCCTCGAAGTAGGTGATTTCACTGGCGATCGCTTTTTTCTGATTTTGGGTTAACGAGGAGAGGGTTTGACACAGCTTAAGGGAGTCGATCACGTCCAACGCGCCGT
>JAAZAB010000011.1 GCA_012514555.1 Lentisphaerota bacterium | reverse complement strand
CAAAGCCGGCGCGCCAGAAAGCCCACAGGTGCATCCAGAGATCGGGCGTGTCGGCCGCCGCGGCAACGCCGCTTCCGGCGCTCAGCGCGGGCCACAGGCGCGGCAGCGCCAGCGCGCCATAGAACAGGAACACCAGCGCGCCGCGCGCGAAACCGACCCGGAACCCGGCCGCTGCCATAAACGCCATAAAAAAACCTCAACTGCGCGCCTCGTCAGATGCGGCCCGAATCCGCCCTGAGAAACTGGAGCTTGAGCAGGATTATACCGCCCCGGACAATTCGGACAAGTTCCGGCAGGGTGCGCAGCGACAGGAGGGTGCGGAAAAGAACCGCCGGGCTGAAATAAAAGGCATTGTGCAGGCGCCGCAGCAGGCCCACCAGCCTGTCCTTGCTCATGTGCTCGCTCCAGGTCGTCGGCAGGCGGTGTTCGCGGGTTGGATTGAGCATGAAGCTGCGCCAGCAGTCCTCGCTCCAGAGCCCCCGGGCCGCGCCCTCCTTGAATATGGGCGCGTCCGGATAAGGGGTGTAGAGGGAAAAGACAACATAGTCCGGCTTGAGAGACTTGACAAACGGCGCGGCCGCCATGACGTCGGCCGGCGTCTTCTCGTGGGGGCAGCCGGCAATCATGTAGGCGATGGCGCGGATGCCGGCCTTGCGGGTCTTTTCGAATGCGTCGCGTATGTGGCGGACGCGCGTTTTCTTGTTCAGGGCCTCGAGCCCGGCGTCGGACCAGGTTTCCACGCCGTAATGAATGCGGACGCAGCCGGCGCGCCGGGCGATATCGAGCATGGGCTCGCTCACGGCAAAGCAGGCTGCCTTGAAGCCCCAGGCGATGTTGAGCTTGCGCTCGATGATGCGCATGCTTATTTCCATCACGCGCTCCGGCGTGGGGTTGAAAAGGTCATCCACGAAGTGAAACTCCTGGATTCCATATCGCCCCGCGCACAGCTCGAGCTCATCGACAATGTTCTTGGCCGTGCGGGTCCTGTATTGGTGCGGCACCGAGCAGAAGGAGCATTGAAAAGGACAGCCGCGGGACGATATGATAGTGGTTGCGCGGGCCATCTTCATGCCGGGCGTGTAGTAGTCGCCGGGCGCCAGGCCTTCGCGGTCGGGGAACGGGAATGCGTCGAGGTCCCGCTCCGGCGCGGCGGCCGGGTTGACGCATGGCATGCCGTCCTTCACGCGGCACAGGCCCGGAATGGCCGACCAATCCCGGCCCTGCTCGAGGCAGTCCAGCAGGCTGAGCAGCGGGGCCTCGCCGTCGCCGCTGATGGCGGCGTCTATGCCGGGAAAAAGGGCGGCTTCCCCGGGAAACGCCGTGACGTGGGAGCCCCCGATCACGACGAAAATGCCGGGAACTCGGAGCCGGACGGCCCGGATCACGTCCAGGACGTTGACTAGATTGTGGGTGTTGGCCGTCACGCCCAGGACGTCGGGCCGGAGGCGCGCGATATGGCCGGCGGCGTCGCCGGCGGACCAGCGCCTGGCCACGCAGTCCACCAGGTGCGGCTCATGCCGGCCGGAGCGCTTTAGCCAGGACGACAATGCCATGATACCCAGCGGCGGGAAGAGGTAAGCGTCCGGGCCGTTGAAAATGTCGGGCACCCCGGCCCAGACCTGGAATGTCCGCGGCGGATTAACAAGTGCAATGCGCATGCTTCATCTTACCCGGCCTGGCAGAGCCGGCGCGCGACCCTGCGCGCGTCGTCAATTATCTCCTTCTCGCCGGACACTTTCCGGCGGCTCATGAGCACGCGCCCGTCACACAGCACGGTGTCCACGCAATACCCGTTGGCCGAGTAGACGAGATCCGAATACAGGTTGTAGCCCGGGACGAATTCCGGGCGCTCGCGGTCAACAAGGATTAGGTCGGCAAGGCGGCCCTCCTCGAGCCCGAGATCGAGCCCGAACGCCCGGGCGGCGTCCGTGGTGGCCATGGCCCACGCTTCATGCGCCGGCATGCTCGTGGGATTGCCGGACTGATGCTTCGCCAGGAGCGCGGCAAACTTGAGCGTCTGGAACATGTCCAGGCAGTTGTTGGAGGAACAGCCGTCCGTGCCGAGAAGCACGCTCACGCCCGCCTTTGTCAGCGCAGCCATGGGCATGATTCCGCCGACGGCCAGCTTGAGGTTCGAAACAGGGATGTGGATGGCCTTGACGCGGTTCGCGGCCAGAAGGTCAATCTCTTTTTCCGCAAGGTGCACGCAGTGCGCGGCAAACACCTCGGGGCCGAGAAACCCGATCGAGTCGAGGTACTCCACAGGCCGCAGTTTCCTCGACTTGAGGCAGGTCTGAACCTCGTCCGCGGTTTCGGAAAGGTGAATGTGGATCGGCACGTTCTGCGCGCGCGCGAATTCCTTCATGAACCGGAGGTTGTCCGCGGAAACCGTGTAAATGGCATGCGGCCCGAGCGCGAAGCGGACGCGGCCGCTGTAGCCGTCGAGGCCCCCGTGAATTTCCTCGACCATGCGGCGATTTGTCTCGCCCCTGGCCTCGTCGCCGCCGTCAATGAACACGGGGCTGAGAAGCGCGCGCAGCCCCATTTCCTCGACCGCCTCCGCCGTCGCGTGCCAGTGCCAGTACATGTCGTTGAAGAACGTGGCGCCGGACTTGATCATTTCAAGGCAGGCCAGCCGCGAGCCGACCAGGACGTCATCCTTGGTCAGCCGGCCCTCGAACGGCCATATCTTGGTCTGGAGCCATTCCATGAGGCCCATGTCGTCGGCATAGCCGCGCAGGAGCGTCATGGCCGCGTGGGTGTGCCCGTTAATGAGCGGCGGCAGGGCGGTCATGCCGCGGCCATCAATGGTGCGCCCGGCCTTGTCCTCCAGATTCCGGCCAATCCGGCTGATTCGGTTGCCGCGGACAAGGATGTCCGCCGGCTTGCCGTTGAGGACGACGTTGCGAATGAGCAGTGATTTCATGACAGGCTCTTGATGACGTTGTTCAGGATCGATACGATAAGGGGAATCTTGCCGCGCGCGGACGCGTTGATTTCTTCCACGGAAAGCGGGCGCCGGACGAGGCCGTTCGCAAAATTGTCGATCACGCACAGCGCCGCGTAGCCGAGCCCCAGCTCGCGCGCCACCGTGGCTTCCGAGGCCATGGTCATTCCCACAACATCGCCGAACGTCGCCAGGAACCTGACCTCGGCCCGGGTTTCAAGCCTGGGCCCGGGCGTCTGGACATACACGCCCCTGGGCACGCAGGGCAGCTTTTTGCGCCGCACCTCCCGGATCAGCGTTGTTCGAATGCCCTCGTCAAGGCCGGGCGTGACGTGCCGCGCCTCGTTCTCAACGGCGGTTGCGGGCGACCAGAAGGAGACGTAATCGTCCGGCACCATGAAGTGGCGCGGGGTGATGCTGCGCCGCAGGCTGCCGACGGAGCAGACGGCCGCGACTGTTGTCACGCCCAGGCGCCGGAGCGCCCGGAAATTGGACGGGTGATCTATGCGGTGCGGGAGAATGTGACCCGGCCCGAACCCGTGCCGGGGCAGGTAGACGGCGTTCCCGCTGACCAGCACATTCACGCAGGCTTTCCCGACGCGCAGCGTGCGGCGCTGACCGTGCTCGAAGAAGTTTGAGCCGATGAGAGATGTTCCGCCTATGATCGCGATTTTCATGCCGGGCAGCCCCGCCGAATTGATTGAACAATGGCGCGGATGTTAGCCGGAATAAGCTTCAGAGTCAACGCGAAGAGAATTCACCGCAAAAGAACGCATGGAAAAGGATCATATGCCGACTGCGCGAGGTTGCTTTCAAATGTGTTTTGGAAACAATCCGGTTGATTATTCGCCACAACCGGCATAAGGTCCAGCGCAAGAGAGAAGGTATTTACTTGAAACTGCAATGCCGGATTAAACAGGACGTATCATCATGATCAAAGCCATGTCCCTCACGGCCTCGCAAGTTGCGGATCAGCTCCGGGGCGAGATCATCGGGGACGGAACGATCCGCTTGACGGGATTCGCGTCCGCCGACAGCGCCAAATCCGGCGACCTGACCTTTGCCGAGACGGACGAGTTCTTCGCCGCGGCCGAACATAGCCAGGCTTCCGCCATTCTCTTGGCCGGCGCGTTCGCGCCGTCGAAGAAAGTGCTTATTCGCGTGCAGAATGCCCGGGTGGCCATGGCCATGGCGCTTCCGCTTTTTTTCCCGCAGGACGAATCCCAGCAAGGCATCCACTTGAGCGCGGTAATACATCCCACGGCGCAGGTCGCCCCAACGGCGCAGATCGGGCCGCACTGCGTGGTGGGCGAGCGCGCTCGAATCGGGGCGCGGTCCGCGCTCATGGGCGGCAACCACATCGGCCGCGACTGCCTTATCGGGGACGACGTGCGCCTTTTCCCGAATGTGATCGTCTATGCCGATTCGCAGATCGGCAGCCGCGTCACCATTCATGCAGGGACGGTCATCGGCTCGGACGGCTACAGCTACGTGCTGGACGCCGGCCGCCACCTGAAAGTGCCGCAGGTCGGCAACGTCATCATTGGGGACGACGTTGAAATAGGCGCAAATTCCGCCATCGACCGCGGCGCGCTCGGCTCGACAATCATCGGCCAGGGCAGCAAATTGGACAACCTTGTGCATGTAGCGCACAACGTCGTTCTGGGCCGGCACTGCATCATCACCGGACAGGTGGGCTTTGCAGGCAGCACGCGCCTGGGCGACTACTGCATGGTGGCCGCTCAGTCGGGAATTGCGGATCACCTGAAGATCGGCAACCAAGTCGTCATTGGCGCAAAGTCGGGCGTGATGCGCGATATCCCGGACGGCGCCAGGGTGCTGGGCATCCCGGCCATGCCGGACAAACAGGCCAAGCGCCAGATGATCGCGGCCCAGCACCTGCCGGAGCTTATCCGCCGCGTGCGCGAGCTGGAACAGCGGGTGAGGCAGCTCCAGTCCTAAGGACTCGGCACGGAACCGGGAAGGCGCATGTCGTTGCCGACGGGCATTTCCTTCCGCCTTTCGCCGTCGCGCGAGGCTTCAGCCCGGATTTTGCGGGTTCAGGGTTCGGTTTTCGAGCCTGCGGCGGCCGCGGCCCTGCCGAGCTCCGCCTGCAATCTTCCGAACGCGGCCTGCAATGACTTGTCGCCCCCCTCGGCCGCCGCTTGCGACCCTTTCTTGATCAAATCCCCGGCATGCTCAACCGCCCCGGCGGCGAGCGCGCTTCGGGCCGAGCGATGCCAGCGGTCCGCGGCAAGGCCGGGCTCGCCGGCATCAGCCCATGCCTGGGCGGAGTCCTCAAGCACCAGCGCCATATCGCCGTACCTCCCGGCGCCGCGGAGGAAGCGGGCGGCCGCGTCGTACTGCATGGCCGCCTCCCGGAATTGCCGGTCCGACCGGCTCACGGCGGCCTGCGCCACGCTCGCCTCGGCCATCAGCGCTTCGTCCGCCGGCAGCTTCTTCAATAGCGGCATCGCGATATTCAGCTCCGCCCGGGCCCGGGCGGTATCGCCTTTTTCGCAGGCTATTTGCGCAAGCATAACGCGCAGCCGCGCGAGGAAGAGCTTGTCCCCCGCCTTTTCCGACGCCTGCACCGATTCCACGGCCATGGCCTGGGCCTCGTCGAGGTTCTTCTGCAGGCGCGCGACCCGGATCCGCAGCAGAGCCAGCGGCTGCTCGGAAGCCCCGGCGCGCCGCGCCTCGGCGAGCCCTTCGTCAATCAGCGCCCGGGCGGCCGCGTAATCCCCGGCCTGCGCGCGGCAGGCCGCAAGGCCGTAAGCCTGCGCGGCAATCTGGCCCGGGGCGTCCATCAGCCGCGCGCGCCGCAGCGCCGCGGAATAATGCGCCGCCGCCTTCTCCCAGGACCCGGAGGCGGCCAACGTATCGGCCGCGGAAGACTCCCTCTTGACCACAGGGTCCGCCCTGGCTGTTTTTGGCGGAGACCCGCACCCGGAAGACAGCATTGCCAGAGCCGCGGCGAGCGGAACAGCCAGGCGCGTCGCGCTCATTGCTCACCTCCAAGCCGGATGGGGCCCACGGCCGAAGGCGAAAAGCCCGCCTCGCCCTGGACCTCGTCCACGTATTTGCGCAGCAGCCAGTGCCGTTGCAGCCCCTCCATCAGAATCTGCGTCTCGCGCATGGTGTCCTGCGCCTGGACCGCCACGGCCGGCGCCTCGTTCCGGACAAACGAATCCGAATTCTTCATGAGCACCTCTGCCTGCTGCATGGTCTGCCGCGCCTGGACGGTCAACCAGGGCAGCTCGTCCAGAACCACCTGCACCTTTTGCATGGACTCCACCGCCACCTGCTGGGCCTCCTCAAGGATCTTCATTATCTGCCCGATTATTTCCGTGTCCTTTTCGCAGACAATCATGCCGCCATCGGGCAGCATGGGGTCCTTCGCGTCGCCGGCCGTGATTTCAACGTACGCGTCGCCCGCGATCGCGAACTTCTTCTTCACAACGGCCTTCGAGCTCGTGCGAATGAACGAATGAAAGCTGCCCTTGACCACGAATACCGCCTCGATCTGGCCGGACGCGTTCGGCATGACGCGCTTCACCGTGCCGGCCGCCGTGTCAAGTATCCGCACTTCCGTGCCCTCGCGCAGGCCGAAGGAGCCCTCTTTCGCCGAAAGAAGGGTCCGCAGGGTCAGCTTGGGCTCGAACAGCCCCTGCGCGCGGCCGGCAAGAAAGACTCCGACGATCATGGCCGCCGCGCAGAGCAGCACGAACACGCCGGTGATCTCGTTGACAAAACGGAACTTGAATGGCTGATCCATGGTCACCTCCGGGTCATTCCGCGCAAAACCTGTCGCCCAGCATTCGAAATCGGGCGGACGGCGCCAGGTCGGACAGCGGCACGGACGGAGGATCGAAATCGATCCACACCGCCGCCGCGCCGCGCCGGCGCGCATCCGACACCGCCCGCGCCAGGCGCGGCCCGAATTCCCGGGGCACGCCGGCCAGCGGGTGCTCCAGCAGCAGCAGGGCCGGGCCGCCCATGAAAGCGCGAACCCACTCCGCGCGCTTCAAATCGCGGGCCGGCACAAGGTGCGGCCTCCGGCCCGGAAGCGCGTCAAAGCCGAACGTCCGCCCCAGTTCCTCGGCCTCGGCCCGGATTTCCGATTCCGGCCGGAGCGTGTGATGCCTCTGGCCCAGCACCAGGTTCTGATCCACGTTCAGATTGCTGATGAAGCCCCAGCCGTCAAACACCCTGCCTATCCGGCCGCGCATTGCCAGCAGCCGGTCCTGGCCCAGTCCGGCCCAGTCTGAGCCCATGAAGAAAACCGCGCCTTCAGCCGGGGCAATCACGCCCCCGGCCGCGTCCGCAAGCGGCAAATGCTCGCTTCCGGCCGTAACCTGCACGAACGCCAGGGCGCCTGGCGCCAGGGAAAAATTCACATCCCTCATGGCAATTTGCTCGTGCCCCTGCGGCAGGAGCCGGGCCCGCCGGAATTCCAGTATTGGCGCGGAATCGCTCACGCAACCCTCAAAGGTACAACAGCACTGTGATTACGGCCGAAAGCGCGAACAGCATTGAAATTGACCTGACGACACCGCGCGTGCAGGCCTGCGGCACTTCCGTGATCGCGCCCTTCACCTTCAGCCCCTCGATCAGGCAGATCAGCGCCGTGAGAAACCCGGGCGCCAGCGTCTTGGCAAGCAGGTTCGGGACATCGCCGGGGCAGAGCGCCTTGAGCACGCTGTCCACGAAAAAATCAAGCTGGTCGCCCGGCAGTCCCATCAGGAGCCCGCTCAAGAACCCGCTCAGCAGCGAGACTACAATGAACACCATGGTCAGGCAGAACACTGAAATCATCATTCCAAACACCCGCGGCAGCGCCAGGTAGCGCAGCGGGTCCAGCCCCTGCGCCTCCAGCACGCGAATCTCGCCCGTCACCTTCATGTTGGCCAGCTCCGTGGCAATGGCCGTGCCGCTGCGCCCGATCACTATGAAGTTGACCAGCAGCGGGGCAACCTCGCGAACAATGACCATGACGAATATGCCGCCGAACATCTCCGACTGCCCGAACTGGCTCAACCACACCTGCGTCTGGACCACCACGGACACTCCCGTCAGCACGGCTATGAGCGTTATGAACAGCGCCGCCTCCACGCCCGTGAACAAAATCTGCCGCGCAAACACCATCCTGGTCGTGCGCGGCCAGCTCCGGGGGCTCGCGGCCATCAGGAGCAACGTTCCGGCCGCCGCGGCAACGTGATTGATTGCCCGCGCGCGCGCCAGGAATCCGGCCCCTATGGATCCAACCCAGCTCACCCGCCCTGCTCCGCCTTCAATTCAGCGCGCACACCGTCCAGCAGCTTCACCATCCGCCGCCCGTACTCGACGTAAATCCCCTCGGCGTCCAGGCTGTGGCCGGCGGCCGGATCGTGAAAAACCGCGCCCATGTGCGGCTCGATCGACACCCCGCCGTCATAGCCGCGCCGCAGCATGTCCTTCATTATCCTGCGCACGTCGCCATCGCCCTCGCCCGGAAAGGAATAATCGCTCGTCTTCGCCGCCGCGTTCCACCGCCCGTCCTTGATGTGGATGTACGCCACGTGGTCGCGGACATGCTCATAGAATTCCCATGAAGACTGCTTCGGATAAGGCTTGGGCTTGGAGCGGTCGTCCGAAAACAGGGGGTTGCCCGTGTCGAACACCAGCTTCAGGCCCGGCACGTTCTCGAGCAGCCGCAGGGTGAACGGCCAGCCCATGCCGCCGTAGTTCATGCAGTTTTCGTGCACGGCCGTCATCCCGGCGTCATCGAACATCTTCCGGATTTCGCGGACGCGCCGGAACCGCTCCTGCTCCATCTGGTCGTCCGAATCGCGCACCGCATAGCTCATGATCCGGACCAGCTTCGCCCCCAACCGCTTCATCCGCGGAATCGCACGCCGGATCTCGGGCAGGGTGACGTCGAACGGGTCGTCAATCTTCTTGCCCCAGTTCGCTATCGCGGAGCCGAAGCAGTTGATCTTCACGCCCGCGTCCGAAAGGATGCCGGCCAGCCGGTCGAAGGCCGCGTCGGGAATGTCGTGGATGTTGCCCCTGTCGAAACCTTCCACCTTGACCGTGCGCGACTCTATGTTCTCCCAGCCCAGCGCCTTTGTCGCCCTGATCTGAACCTCGATCGCATCCCCGGCCTCGTCAGCAAACCCGGTCATGTACATAGCGACTCCCTGATGTAGTCAAAGCTTATCTTCATGGACTCCAGCGGCGGCCGCCGGCAGTTGTCCTGCTCCACCGCGTACCACTTGACGCCGCCCTCTGCGCAGGCCCGCGCAATGGCCTTGAAATCCAGGTTCCCCTGCCCTATCTCCGCCGTTGCCGGCCCGCCGTCCTCGAAATAAGCCAAATCCTTTAAATGCACAACGGGCATTCGCGGCGCCATGCGCCTGCACCACTCCACCGGGTTGCCGCCGCCCACCTGGACCCAGTACGTGTCGATCTCGGCCTTCAGGCTGGTCTTCGAATAAAGAGTGTCCAGCCAAAGCCGCCCGCCCGTTTTTTCGAATTCGAACGCGTGGTTGTGGTACATCAAATCAATGCCGGCGCCTTTCATCCTTTCATATGCGGCGCCCGCGGCGGCGACGAAGCGCTTGAACCCGTCGCCAATCCTGTGCTCCCGGCCCAGCCATGGGATCGCCGTGCTGGGCGAACCCAGGGTCTTGAGCTTCTCGATGAGCGCGTCCGTGTCGTTCAATATCATGCCCACGTCCTCGTGCGTCGAGCAACACGTCAGCCCGTTGTCGTCCAGAAGCTTCCGGAGGGCCTTTGGCGCAATCGGGCCGACTCCGGAAACCTGCACGGCCTGGTACCCGATGGCCCGCACAGCCTTCAGGGTCCGCGCCATATCGTCGGGCGTCTTCATGGAATCCCGCAGTGTGTACAACTGCGCCGCAACCTGCTGAATCTTCATCGTCGAATCCTCCCGGGGTTGTATTCCTGGATTTTGTTTTAGCAGATAGGCGGCCGCAACGCAATTCTGAAGGCTGCCCTGAAGGCCGCCCCCGGCGGCTGCCCGGAGCCGAGCCAGGAACGGCGGCGGAGGCCCGCCGCCCTTATAGGAAATCCAGAGTTATGAATCAGGCGGGGAGGAGAGCCCCGCGAAGCTCCCCGCACCCGCCTGTTCATAACTCTGCTCGCCGAAAAGATGTTTTTCT
>JAAZAB010000107.1 GCA_012514555.1 Lentisphaerota bacterium | reverse complement strand
GGCTTCGCAGAGCGCCACGCCTTCAGCAGGCGTCTGGACCGGCAGGACTTCGCTCATCACGTGTTTCCCGGCCCGCAGGGCTCGGATCGCGTGGGGCGCGTGTTCGTTGGCGAAATTGGCCACGATCACCGCGTCGATGTCCCCGCGCAGCAGGGAGTCCGGCGATGCGCAGCATTCGATCTTCAGCCCGCGTTTGACGATTTCATCTTTCACCCGCTCCAGCAGGGGCGCGTACGATTCGCAGACGGCCGTCACACATGCTTCCGGATGATTCGCCAGCGCGCCGAACGCGAAGTCCAATCCGCGGGTCGCGCCCAATACGCCTATTCGAATCTTGCCCATGGCTGACTATCCCGCCAAACCTGTTGCCCGATTCCGCGCTCGTTCCGTCACGCCTTTGCGCTCACCGTCAGCTCGACATTCGCCCGCTCCGGCAGGTGGCCGCAGGAGTTCCCGACAAACACCGTGAAGCGGCCGGGCTCGACGACCCAATCCCTTGCTTCCGGGGACCAGAAGGCGAAGTCGCGCCGGCCGAGGTTAAACTCGACCGTCCGCGCCTCGCCGGGCTTCAGCCACACTTTCCGGAACGCCTTCAATTCCTTATGCGGCCGCTCAACCGAACATGCTTCGTCGCCGATATAGAGCTGAACGACTTCCGCGCCGTAACGCGCGCCGATATTGGCGACATTGACCGTAACGGCAACCCTTGGCGACTTGACGGACGAGTCTTGAACAACGCAATCCGCTATTCGCGTTTCAAATTCTGTGTAGGACAAGCCGAACCCGAACGGGAACCGGGGCTCAATCCCGGCCCTGTCGAAATGGCGGTACCCGGTGAAGATGCCCTCCTCGTAGTTCACGCCGGCGCGCTCGCCGGCCCGGACCCCGGGATAGCTGCCGTTTGCGTGGCACGCGTAGTCGTCCAGCTTCCTGCCCCAGGTGCAGCAGAGTTTTCCTGACGGATTGGCCTCGCCAAACAGCACCTCCGCCAGGGCATGGCCGCCTTCCATGCCCGGATACCAGGTCTCCAGCAGCGCCGGCACCCGGTCTATCCAGGGTTCCGTGCTGACAACCGAGCCGTTTGTCAGCACAACCGCGGTCTTCGGATTGACGCCGGCCACGTCCCGGATCAGCTCCGCCTGGGGGCCGATCAGGTCCAGGTCCGGAATGTCAGCCCCGGGAACGTCGCCCCAGCCGATGGCTTCCTTGTCGTACCCGTGATGGGTGCCGCCGCAGAAGACGACGGCGTCGGCCTTCGCCGCCAGCTCCATCGCCCTGGACCGGTCTTGCGCGCGATCGTCCTCCATTTTCCAGGACAGCCGCATTTCCGGCCGCGGCTCCAGGCAGGCCATTTCGATCTTCAGTTCGAGCGGATGGCGCTCCGACGCAGCCAGTTCATGCGCGGCCTGCTGGTGACGCCGGTTTGAATCGGCGTTCATGACCAGGCGCCCGTCCAGCCAGACCCGAGCCTGGGCGTGGATCAGCTCGATACGCATCGTGGCCTTGCCGGATCGGTCCGGCGTCAGCACGCCGGACCAGCGGGCCGCGAAATCGCGGTCTGGAAGCGTTGCATCGGATCGTCCGCCCACCATGGAGCTGCGGTCCCAGCGAAACCGCATTTCGCGGTCCGCCCGCGTCATGAAAGGCTGCGCGCCCGATTCCATGTCGGAGCGCGAATGAAAATACTCGGCTTTAAGGCCCTGCTCGCGGCCGTCGTGGCTCAGCAGAGAGCCGGGCATTACCTCGTCCCTGTCGAAGGTCATGCCGGGCTCATAAAGGCATTCGACATTGCGGCGCCGGCAATAGTCGCGCAAGCCCGCCAGCGGCGTTATTTCGTACTCCGGGTGAACCGCGCCGCTGCCCCCGCAGACCTCGAGGGGGGCCATGCAGTGGAAGAAGTCGGCATTGGGACCGATGACGGCCAGCGTCTTGATGGAGGCCGCGTCGAGCGGCAGCAGGCCGCCCTCGTTTTTCAGCAGCACCATGCCTTCCTGCGCCAGCCGCCTGGCAAGGCGCCGGTGGCGCGGCGTATTGATCTCGCCCTTGGGCCGTTTCGGCTCCGGCAGGAACCGGCCTGTCCTGAACATCAGCCGCAGGACCCGGCGCACCTTGTCTTCCAGAACCGCTTCCGGGACCCCGCCGGCCTGAAAGAGTTCCAGCAGCGGGGCGCCCATCACCGATCGGCTGCCCTGTCCCATTTCCAGGTCGAGCCCGCCAAGCGCGCAGCCGGCCGTGTCGTGGGCGCCGCCCCAGTCGGAAACCATCACCCCGTCAAACCCGAACTCATCCTTTACGATCTGCTGCTGAACCAGGCGGCAGGCCGATGCGTACGTGCCGTTGATCTTGTTGTAGGACGACATCATCATCCAGGGGCGCCCTTCGCGCACCGCGATCTCGAACCCCCTCAGGTAGAGCTCCCGCAGGGTGCGCTCGTCCACGTTCGAGCTGCCGACTGTCCGGCAGATTTCCTGGTTGTTCAGCGCAAGGTGCTTGGGCGTGGCCGCTGCGCCTTCCGCCTGGCAGCCGCGGATATACCCGGCGGCGATGGCGCCGGCCAGCGCCGGGTCCTCCCCGTAATACTCGAAATTGCGGCCGTTCAGCGGCGTGCGCATAAGGTTCATGCCCGGCCCGAGGCTGACATGGAGGCCGGATGCCAGGACCTCGCGCCCGATCAGGGCCCCGTATTCCGCCGCGGCTTCAGGCGACCAGGAGCAGGCCAGGGAAATGCCGCACGGAAGAGCCGTGGCCGTGCGCCCGTCCTCCAGCCGCACTCCCTGCGGCCCGTCAACCATGCCCAGCTTCGGTATGCCGAGCCTGGGGATGTCGCCGATGAAAACGTCGTCCAGGCCGTGGCACAAATGCACTTTTTCGGCGGTCGTCATCCGCCCGATCAGCGCCGAGATCGTCTCTTCCCGCTTTGCGTCATCCATGGGCCCCGGCCTCCGGCTGCGCCCCGATAACGGTGGCGTCGAGTTTCAGCGCATCGCACAGTATGCGCAATTCGTCCACATGATCGCCGTACACCAGGACGACATGCTCGCGGGAAATGGACTCCACAAACCGCCGGAGCCCGTCTATTTTCAGAAGCGCGCTGGATTCGCAATGCGGCATGCCTTTGTGGCGGGTTGTCTCCAGCACCGTGCCGGTCCCCAGCAGCACGCGTTTCCCGTCGAAGTGCAGCTCGATCGCCGTAAACCGCCGCCCCGGGACCAGGTCTCCGTCGATGCCGCACCCGGACCCGTCCCGCTTGATCTCGTAGGTTCCGCCCCAATCCTTGAGCGCGACTTTGCCCGACGGGCTCATGTCCTGCGGGACGACGCCTACGAAGCCGCAGTGAGCCAGCCTGGCCAGGTTTTCCGCGTCCGGCGCATACTTCTTCGCCGCGCGAAGCGAATCGCCGAAGTGATCCTTCAGCGCGCCGACGTAGGAGAGCGGGTACATGTTTGACATCATGCAGGGCTGGTCAAGGAAACAGGTGGCCAGGGCCATGCTCATCATCGCGCAGTAGTCTCCGTCGCAGGACGCGATGAAACCATCCTCCCGCGCCAGGCTCTGCGCCAGGCACGGGACATCCCGGCCGCCCCGGATGATAAGGTCGCCATAGCAGTTCACCCCGAAGCCCAGCGCGCGTTCGTCTTCCAGTATGGACCTGATCGCGAGATACGCGCGCAACGCCGTCTTCAGTTCCGGCGCCCTGACGGATTCGACCTGGTACCGGGATTGCCGTTGCCGCCAGAGCGCATCCACGGCAGCGTCGTCATACCGGCCATACCGCTCGCGGATGTCCGAGATGGGCCTGACCATGATCTCCGTGCCCAGGCTGGCCTTGATCAGGCTGCCGCCGGACCTCGCATTCCATGGGAAATTCTGCTCGCCGAACACGATCAGCCTGCTCCGGGCCAGCATTTTTTTGACGGCCATCGCCTTCAACAGCGCCAGGCCTTCCCGGTGGCTGTTGACAAGGCGCACCTCCACGCCGAGGGCCTGGAGAAAATCCCGGGCCGAACATTTCCAGAAATCCGGCTCATCCCATTCTATCAGCGGCCAGAACAGGACCGGCAGGCGCCGTTTCACCAGCGGTTCCGGACAGGAGTTCCAGATTTCCGTGGGATAACACGGACTGCTCACCGGGAGAATCGCATCGACATCGTCCGCCAGGTTTTCAATCGTTTCGGTCCAGTGCGCGGGCGACCGGATGCAGATCATGTCATTGAGCACGGCGCAGTCTTTGACGAGTTCAGCCAGCTTCGCGACATCCACGGACGGCTTTCCTTCTCGGGCCAGCAGCGGCTGGATCCGGACCGGCGGCCGTTTGAGATGGGAAGGCGCATCCCGCGTCAGAGTGCGGGCGGATATATGTTCAGATATCATTCTTTCGCTCTCCTTGTTCCGCGGGCTTGCGCGTTTTGTTCACTTCGCGTAATAGATGGTGCCCCGGGGCACATAAGGCCACCAGACAATTGCGCCGAAATTCGTCACCGTCCCCGGTCCAAGCGCATGCTCCTTCGATCTCACCGTAAGGACATTGAAGCCAAGGTCCAGCCGCGCGCTCGCCGAATCCAGCCGGATGTCTCCGAGCAAGAAATCGTTGGTAATCCGTAGTTGGGCCGCGTTTGTGACAAAGAAAGGAACCCGATCCACTTCGCCAGAAACATAGTTCGTAGCTGGCGGCACTTCCGTGAAGCCGGACAGGAAGCCGTTGTTGTTTATCCAAACCGAGCCGCGGCCCGGACGATCGGCCGAACATTGCCTGTAGATCGTTCCTGCGCCGGCGCCGGCGCCCCCACTGAAGGCGGAAACGGAACCG
>JAAZAB010000106.1 GCA_012514555.1 Lentisphaerota bacterium | reverse complement strand
GTCCTGCAATATGCCGGCCAGGTCAGCGGCTGCACGATAGTCGACAACACCGCGTCGAACAATGGCGGCGGCGTATACTTTGTCGACGGCGGCGCTGTGCAAAGCTCGATCATATGGAGCAACCATGCCGCGACAAACGAGAACTATGTTTATGACGACGCGGCCACGGTATCCCATTCCTGCGCCGATCCTTTGCCTTCCGGCGCAGGCAACCTTGCCTGCAATCCATTGTTCCTTGCCGCCGCGGCAGGCAACTGGCGTTTGCATTGGGATAGCCCATGCGTGGACGCCGGCCTCGACGACTGCACGGAAAGCGCTACCGACCTGGACGGGAACACGCGGCTGGCCGGCGCGCACGAGGACATGGGCTGCTACGAGCTGCAAGAGCGCGAAAACATGTCCGCGCCGGACAGGATAACCCGGCGCGGATTCAGGGCAAACTGGTCTGCCGTGACAATGGCGACCAACTACCTGCTCGATGTTTCAGCCAGCTCCAATTTCAGCACATATATCCCGGGCTACCAGGCCCGCGACGTGGGATTGGCGACGAGCCAGTCCGTCACCGGCCTGAGCTACTGCGTCCGCTGCTACTGCCGGGTGCGCGCGGCAAGCGCATATGGCGTGGGTGTCAATTCCTCCACAACAAATGCGCTTACGATCAAAAACTCCGAGGGCAACGACTTCTCGGGCGTAGGCGCGAGCGGATTCGTGGTGTACGACCGCGTCCACGGCAAGTGGTATGTTCTCGGAACCGACGGCAGCGTAATCTGCTGGGACCTGCCGTTCGGTTCCGCCGGCTTCGAACCGGTGCCCGGCGATTATAACGGCGACGGAATCAGCGATTTGGCCGTCTATTATCGCCAAAGCGCCCTTTGGTTCATCGTGGAGTGGACTGGCGCGGGATTAGGAAACGTGCTGGCATGGGCCGAGCCGTGGGGGTGGCCGGACGCAGACCCTGTCAGCGGCGACTATGACGGCGACGGCGCCAGCGACATGGTCGTTTACGGATCGGACAACGGCGAGTGGTACCTGCGGCGCGTTGACGGGCAATTGCTCGGCTGGTGTGAGAAATGGGGCGGCGAGGGGTTCCAGCCCGTGCCCGGCGATTACAACGGCGACGGAATCAACGACCTTGGCGTGTTCTACGATGAGCATGGGCTGTGGTTCGTTATGGGTTGGGCCGGGACCGGCTCCGGATCGCTTATCGCATGGGCCCAGGAATGGGGCTGGCCCGGCGCAAAGCCCGTGAGCGGCGATTACGACGGCGACGGCGTCTCGGACTGCGCCGTGTATAATACGAACGACGGCTATTGGTACATCTGGTCGTTGGGAAACGGCCAGGTGGTGCTGTGGGCCGCGCAGTGGGGCGGACCGGGATTTGAGCCCGTTGCCGGCGACTTTGACGGCGACGGAATTTCGGACCTCACCGTGTATTACGCGGAGGGCGGATTGTGGTACACGCGAACTGTTGCCGGCCAGGTGCTGGTGTGGAGCGCGCATTGGGGCGGCGCCGGGCTCGATCCGGTCGACGCAGGCCGGTAACTGCCTGAAGCGGCCGTTCAAACGCGGCTGGAAGTTGCGGCGTGCGGCGGATGACCGGGCAATGCCGTGATCTTGAAGTCGTCGAGCCGCAAGTCGCTCTCCCACTGGGGCAGCCTGTCCCGGGGTCCGGAGATGCTGACCAGCGGCGGCTTGCGCTCCGCGAGCTTGTTGATCTTTGCCCAGAGCGTTGTGTCG
>JAAZAB010000105.1 GCA_012514555.1 Lentisphaerota bacterium | reverse complement strand
TCGTTCTTCAACTGATCGCCACTCTTCTTCATTAACCTGCGTCATCAGTACTGAATTTTCAGATCTTAAGATCTGACCAACTTCTTCAGACATCCCTGTCTGGGTCATTGTAGTGATCAGTTCGCTCGCTCCATCAAAATCTCGTATCTTAAGTTTACTCAGCCTGTCATCATTTAACTTACTTAACTTTATCAGTCGTTGCAGTTCATCTCGCGCTAGTGAAACGTATGAGCCCGATGTATGTACATGCTTGACGACGTAATTACGAAAAACACCAGCTGCCGCCGAGAAATTAATGCGTCTTTCAAGTTTCTCCGCCCGCTCTTTTGCCATCTGCCATTCGTCTTCGATAACCCGACTTGCCATCTCAGCAACAAGTTCTTTCATTCTCAAATCTTGAGGCGCGAACTCCAGATATAGCCGAGCCACTTTTAACACATCTGACCAGCGCCCATCTGAACAGGCAGCATCCAACTCACCGTTCAGGCGTTTCATCTCCTCCAGTGCTTGTTCAGCCCCATCTTTAAGCACTACCGCTCGTTTAACGAGATCACACCCTTTATTGCCAGGCATGCGGATGTCCTGCGGCAACAGTCCGTATTCCTTCAAAAGCAAGTCCCATTGCTTTTCCTTCGCAAACCTCTCCATCTGCTCCACACAGCTGCTGTATCTATTAAATCCTTCGACGTCAGTACCGCAACCACCGCAGAACTGCCTGTGAACCGAGTTCTCGCGTTCGCATTCGGCACAGGCACGGGTCAATCCTGCCCCGCAACTTTCGCAAAATTTGACATCCGCCGCATTGGCTGCCCCGCATGATTCACAAACATTGTCGAACGAACCCACTCCGCTTCTCCGCGAGGAACCTACGCCCTCTAAATTTTCCAACGCCCGTGAAAACTCTTCAGCCGAAAACCACCGCTCCTCCGGATTCGTCTTCACACACTTCATCAACACCGGCAGCAGCTCCGCGGGCACCTTGTCCGGATCAACCACATCCGGCAGTGCGCCCGTCAGCATCTCGTACAGCGTCTTGCCCATCGCATAAATGTCCGCCGTGTGGTTGACGCTCTTGGCATCCCGCCGCTGTTCCGGCGGCATGTAGTAGGGCGTCCCCATACCGTAACCGCTCATCGAGAGTTCCGACCCGTCCCCCAGCCGGGCCAGGCCGAAGTCCACGATCTTCGGCACCCACTCCTCGCCCTCTTTCGCCAGCAGCACGTTCGCCGGCTTGATGTCCCGGTGGACCAGGTTCATCTTGTGCGCGTATCCCAGTCCCTGCGCGATCCCCTTCACCAGCCGGACCGCTTCATCCGCAGGCAGCTTGCCGCCGCGCGCCTTCAGATAATCCCGCAGCGAGCCCCCCGGCACCAGCTCCATCACCACATAATGCCCTTCGGCATCGGTATCGTGATCGTACACCTGCACGATGTTGCGGTGATTCAGCCGCGCAATGCCCACCGCCTCCCGCCGGAAGCGCTCCAGCACCCTTGCCCCGTCCGCGCCGCCATGAGCGTCTGACAGCAGCCTTTTAACCGCCACCAGACGCCCCAGCTTACGGTCACGCGCCTTCCAGACCCGCGCGAACCCGCCCAGCCCGATCTCCTCCAGCAATTCGTATCGGTCTAACAGCGGCGTCCCCTTGCCATGACTCGCCTCGCTCCCGCCAGTCGCCTGCGGCCCCATGGTACGCACCTCACCCAGACTTGCCACATCCGCCTGCCCACTGCCACTGCCGACTGCCGACTGTCCCTTCCCCTGCCCACCGCCCGCCATCGTGCGCATATCGCCGATCGACACCCCGTCCTCAATGCCAGACGCGCCGGACACACCCGTCGCCGACCCGCACTCCGGACAGAACTTGCACCGGTCTTCAAACTCACTTCCGCATTTAACGCATTTTACCATGCCGTCAACTCCTCAATTCGTTCCGTTCCCGCGTTCCCGACGCGGTAGCGGCCGAGGATCACCTCGCCCGCGCGGAAGCGCCGCCCCGGCGCTCCGCCGCCCAGCGTCGGCGCGTTGCCCAGGCTGAGGTCTTCAGCCGTCTGCTGCCGACTGCCGCCGCCGACTGTCTCCATGCTGCCCATCGACTTATCCATGTCGCCACACCTCTTCATTGCCCGACAGCTCTAACGGCTCGCCGCAGGCTCGCACCCCAGCACACGTCCTCACGCACTCACGCACCCACGCACTCTCTACTCCAACGGCGCGGCAGCCGTCCCTGCCATTCGTGTGCATTCGCGTCTATTCGCGGTTCCATCTTCCCCGGTCCATGCCTGCGGACAGCGTGTTTCGGCGGTCCGAGACGTCCCGCCGTACTGGCAGTGCGCGCCGGTCCCTGCCAACTAAAGAACTAACGCACTACCACACGCACCCTCTCTCTCACAACCCGTACTGCTGAAAGGTTTTCACACATATTTCCGCTCCCACGACCTGGTAGCGGCCGGGCTTGAGCCAGCCCGCCTCGCCGCCCGAACGCCACGAGAAACCGCCGCGCTCGTGGCAAACCGTCAGCCCCTGCAGCACGGGTGCGACCTGTCCCAAGTCCAGACAGGACCAGAGCAGGACAAACGTTTCAGGAACGTGATCGGAGCGGCGCAGCGCCAGCGCGGGCACACGGCCCCGGCGGCACAGCACCGCATCGCGATCTTCGCACCGCGCGCACCGCGCCGAGTCAGGGCGGCAGGCGGAGACACTGAATGAAAAGCAAGGATCGGAAACCTGCCCGGCAAACCCGAGCGCCGCCTGCCTCGGTAATAAATCCACAGGAATGCGGACGCTGCCGTCCACCGCGCTGCCGTTCCAGAAAACGCCGCCGCCGGACTGCTTAAACACTCCGGACGCGTCAGCGGCCCCGTCGCGGATCACGCATGTTTCCCCGTCCGCCTCGACCGTGCAGTGGTGCTTGCTGATGTGCAGACTGCTTGTGGCCATCACCGGCTTGCCCGGATCAAAGATGCGGGTCACGACCCGGTTCGCGCGGTGCCTGCCAAAAGTCACGCGCGCCCCGGCGATCAGGTGCAGCAGCTTGCCGCCGACATCGAGAGTCAGCCGGTCCGCCAGCGCTTCTTCCGGCGGATGGCGC
>JAAZAB010000104.1 GCA_012514555.1 Lentisphaerota bacterium | reverse complement strand
GTGTTGCCCCTGTCCATGCTCTTGGCCATAAAAGCCTCCTTTCAGAGATTGTTGAAAAATGCTGGAATGTCATTATCTCCTACGCCGCTGTCTTGTCAAAAACATATTGCGCCGCCTGATATTCCGGCCTGCTGCGATTTCCCGCTTTTTATCTTGCTTCCTGACAATGACATATGGTAAACAAGTGCCCTTTCGGCGGAAGCAAGTGGGCCGATTCCGCCGGAAGTTGTCGGCAAAAATATACGGCCCGGAACAAACAACCCTTGGTGGATGCGGCATCCTTTCTGGAGAAGCCGCGGCAATCATTTATGGAACAGGAAGTCCAACAGAAAAAGCGCGTCGAATTCGATCTTGACCAGTTTTCCGGCGACAAGCGGGCCACCATGGCGCTCATGTACGAGGAAACGCTCAAGCGTTTCGTTGAGGGCTCGCTCATACCGGGCAAGATCATCGAGATACGCGGAACCGACGTGCTCATAGACATAGGGTACAAGTCGGAAGGCCTGGTCAGCAGCGAAGAGTTCGGCGACATGGCGGGCGTGAAGCTGGGCGACGAGGTTGAGGTCCTGCTGGAGCAGATCGAGGACGAGGAAGGCAAAGTCGTCATCAGCAAGGTCAAGGCCGAGCAGAAGCGGATGTGGGACAACGTGCTCTCCCACTGCGAGGAGGGTTCGATCATTGAGGGCGACATCAAGAGCCGGGTCAAGGGCGGCCTGATAGTTGACATAAGCGGAGTCAAGGCGTTTCTGCCTGGCTCGCAGATAGACGTGGCCCCGGTGCGGAACGTTGACGACCTGCTCAACAAGAAGTTCGAGTTCAAGGTGATGAAGATCAACAGGGACCGGCGCAACATAGTGCTGTCCCGTCGGGAACTCATCGAGCAGCGCAGGCGCGACAAGCGGAAACAACTCCTGGCGGACATCAAGATCGGCCAGGTCAGGTCGGGACTGTTCAAGAACATCACGGACTTCGGGGCGTTCATAGATCTGGGCGGGCTTGACGGCCTGCTGCACATAACGGACATGAGCTGGGGCCGCGTGAGCCACCCGTCGAAGATTCTCAAGATCGGCGACAACGTTGAGGTGATGATCCTCAACATCGATTACGAGAAGGAGCGCGTGTCCCTGGGCCTGAAGCAGAAGCAGGCGAATCCATGGGACAACATCGACGTGAAGTTCCCGGTCGGAACCAAGGTGCACGGAAAGGTTGTCAACCTTGTCCCGTACGGGGCGTTCGTCGAAATCGAGGAAGGCGTCGAGGGTCTGGTGCACATTTCGGAAATCTCCTGGGTCCAGCGCGTGGCAAAGGCGTCAGACGTGCTGGCGATCGGCCAGGAAGTCGACGCGGTCGTGCTGAACATCAACAAGGCTGACCAGAAGATATCGCTCGGCATCCGCCAGACCACGGAAAACCCCTGGGACACGGTTCGGGATCGCTACCCGGTCGGCATGCGGGTCAAGGGCGTGGTCCGGAACTTCACCTCCTACGGCGCGTTCGTGGAACTGGAGGAGGGGATTGACGGAATGATCCACGTCTCCGACATGTCCTGGACGCGGAAGGTGAACCATCCCTCGGAGATGCTGAAGAAGGGGGACCCGGTCGACGTCTCGATCATAGAAGTCGACCCCCAGAACCAGCGCATCAGCCTGGGCCTTAAGCAGGCGCAGGAGGACCCGTGGTCAACCATAGCGCAGCGGTACAAGGTCGGCCAGCTCGTGAAGGGCAAGATCAGCAAGCTGGCTGCGTTCGGGGCGTTCGTGGAGCTGGAAGAGGGCATAGACGGGCTGGTGCACATCTCGCAGATCAGCGACCAGCACGTGGAAAAGGTCCGCGACGTGCTCAAGCCCGGCCAGGAAGTCGAGGCCCGCGTGATCAAGATCGATCCGATCGAACGCCGGATCGGCCTGAGCATCAAGGCCGCCTCCATGCCCGAGGAAGAATTCGTCGTCAAGGACGACATGCTCACCGGCCTCAAGCCGGGAGAAGACCTTGTCGACCTGGCCTCCGCGTTCGACGAGGCGTTCGGCCTGGCTGAAAACCAGGACTGGCGCCCGGGCGAAAAGGGAGGCCGCCGCCGGGATAAGGAGCGCGGCAAGGAACGAGGCAAAGAGAAAGAGGAAGAAGAATAACACGGAGCCGGAGCTGGAAAATCGCGGCCGGATGCCCGCAAGGGCATCCGGCCTTTTTTTTTGGCGCCTCGGGCCGCGCCGGGCCCGGGATGCCGGCGCTGAGCCGGGCCATGCGCCGCTCGGGCAGCCCCGGGCGCCCCCCGGGATCAGCGGTCCAGTTCCATCCGGACAAGGCGCCCCAGCTTGCCCATGGAAACGGGCTTGCGAATATACGTTCCTGCGCCCAGCGCCTGGGCCTTGCGGACTATGTCCGTCTCGACATAGCCGGAGAGGATGATGCACCTCTGCTCGGGGTTTATCTCCTTGATGCGCCGGAACGTCTCGGCCCCGTCGATTCCCCCGCCCATGACCATGTCGAGCACGATCAGCGCCGGGAACTCGCCCGACCTGGCGCAATTTTCCGAGATCGAAACGGCTTCCTCCCCGCTTTGCGCGCTGATGGCCCGGTAGCCGAGCTTGGTTAGGATGCGCTAGGTGACTTCGATCTGAAGCGGATCGTCATCCACGACGAGAATGGTTTCGCTGCCCGTGTGATCGCCTTCTGTCTCGACCTCTTCGATCTCCTCGCGGCAGATGGGAAAGAACAGGCGGAACGAACTCCCCGCGCCGACGGAGCTCTCCACGTCAACAAAGCCGGCATGGTCCTTCACGATGCTGTGAACAACGCTCAGGCCAAGGCCGGAGCCGCGCCGGCGTGTGGCCTGCTTGGTGGTGAAGAAAGGATCAAAGATCCGGCTCATGATCTTTTCGGGTATGCCATGCCCCGAGTCGGTCACCGTCACGC
>JAAZAB010000103.1 GCA_012514555.1 Lentisphaerota bacterium | reverse complement strand
AATCCGGCCCGGCGCCGCGGAGGAGGCGGACGAGATAGCCCGGCTGTCGGATGAGGCGAACGCGGCGCTCGACAAGGCCCTGGCGTACAACCGCGAAGCGATCGAGGGGTGGGGCGGCCACCTGGTCGGCATAATCCGGAACTCGAAAAAACTGGCCGGGCAGGCAAGGACGGCGCCGAACCTGAAGGCGACCTACGGAAGGCAGATTGACGCCACCCGGGCGTTCGCTCTCAAGGAGGCTGGCATTGACGAGGCCCGGGGCGACATCTTCAAGAGCCCGGTTGATCTGATCGGCGGGGAACTCATGGAGTACGAGTGGCGGATGATTCCCAACCGATTTGCCAGTTGCATCCGGGGCAAGGCGAGCGGCATCTCCACGCTCACGACGACGTTTGAATGCGATCCCTTTCCGGCCTCCGGCCCGTATCTGCTCTTCCTCTCAGGGCTGGACGACGTCAAGGAGAAGGGCGTTACCCTTCGCATCTCGGTGAACGGCAAGGCGATTTTCGAAGGCGTGAGCACGTTCGAGCGCTTTGCCTGGTCAATGCAGAAATTCACGATCCCGTTCGACGCGCTCAAGCGCGGCAACACCCTGGTGATCGAGATCCTCGACGAGGGCTTGAACATCCGCAGCGGACCGCCCTTCTTCATGGTCAATTACGTCGTTCTCAAGAAGTCCGCGCAGTGAGCTGACCCGTTTGGGTGAAAGAGAAAAAGGAGCCGGCGGGAACAGCACTCGAGGGCTGCTTTGCCCGTTCCCCCGGCCCCCCCGGGGAACGCGGGGCTCCGTACCCGCATAGTCCGCGAAAGCGCGCCGCACAGCGGCGCGCTTCTCCTCCCCTGGATGGCGGCCGGGACGGCCGCGCTCCCAGGGGGGCTGCGCCGGCACAGCGGCGCCGGATCATTAAGGCAGTGTGTTCAGGATGCCAACAACGGGGATGAAATCGTTTGCGACGGGGCCTTGGCCGGCACCATCGTCCTGACCGGCGGCGCCATCAATCTGGCGTCTGACCTGACGATTGCCGGTCCGGGTTCAGGCCTCCTCGCGGTCAGCGGCGGCAATGCCGCCAGAATCTTCACGGCGACCAACGTCAACACCGCGATCAACGGGTTGACCTTCATCAATGGCCTGGCCGACGGATTGAACGGCGGCGTATTAGTCCAGGAGGGAGGCAGCGCCGTGTTTTCCAACTGCCTGTTCCTCGGCAACACCGCGCTTGGCGCCGCTGGTCAGGCCGGCGGGTTCGGCGGCGCCATCTATGCCACGGGCGCCGTGCTTTCGCTGTACGGGTGCGTGTTCAGCAACAACACGGCTACCGGACCCGGTGGCCTGCCGGTCGATGTGGGCTCGTATTCCGGCGGGGGCGGCGGCGGAGCCGGGCTTGGCGGCGCCATCTTCATCCACAACGGCGTGCTGGCTATCACCAACTCATGGCTGGCCGGGAATACTGCATCCGGCGGCGCCGGCGGGGGCGCGCCTCTCCCCGGAACCAACGGAATGGGCGCGGGCGGAGCGCTGTTCGCCCACGGCAACAGCCTGGTCAGCTTGTATCAGGCATTCTTTTCGGGCAATACCGCCAATGCCTACCCTGACGTGCACGGGGCACTGGCCATCCTGGGCACCAACGGGGCACTGGTCGCAAACGGCGAGGGCGCCAGTGTGGACAAGGGAACAGCCATGGGCAGCATGGTCGTGGGCATGGCGATCACTAATGTGTTGACCCTGGCCAATAACTGGACAAACCCTGTCACCATCACCTCGGTGACCACAAATGGCGCCGGAGCGTCTTCGTTCCGCATCACAGGACTTCCGGCCACCGCGCCGGCCGGCGCCGCGATCGCGTTCAAAGTCATCTTCAGTCCGCTTGCGGAGGGGGCTTTGACGTGCATGGTGAGCGTGGTGAACAGCTCCGGATCCACCCCCTACTTAATGGCCCTTTCGGGGACAGGAATGCCGAAACTCAACCAGGTGATCAACAATATGCTGCCGTCCAGCGGTT
>JAAZAB010000102.1 GCA_012514555.1 Lentisphaerota bacterium | reverse complement strand
TCCCCGTTGTAGGGGTTGCGCACGTGGAACCCGGTGAACACGCCCTCCTTCTTCGCGGCTTCGTCCGCGCGCTGGGCGGCGGAGACCTTGAGCTGGCGCTCCGCGAAGGACATGACCTCTTTTTCCCGCGGGCTGCCCGCCATCAGCTTGCGCAGCAGCGGGTGTTCCGGGGCAATGGCCATGAAGGTGACCCCGTAGATGGTGTCCGGGCGCGTGGTGAACACCGGGCACGGATCCCCGGTCTCCGCGATGGCGAAGCGGATGACGGCGCCCTCGGAGCGGCCGATCCAGTTGGCCTGCATGTTGCGGACCTTTTCCGGCCACTTGTCGAGGAGCGCGAGGTCGTCAAGCAGCCTCCCGGCATAGTCGGTGATCTTGAAGAACCATTGCTTGAGGTCCTTCTTGGACACCTGTCGTCCGCAGCGGTCGCAGGAGCCGTCCGGCCGGACCTCCTCGTTTGCCAGGGTTGTGCAGAGCTCGCACCAGTTGACCGGCGCGGTCTTCTGGTAGGCAAGGCCGCGCTCGAACAGCTTGAGGAATATCCACTGGGTCCACTTGTAATAGCCCGGGTGGCAGGTGGCGATCTCGCGATCCCAGTCGTACCCGACGCCCCAGGACCTTATCTGGCGCTTCATCTTTGCGATGTTGCTGACCGTCCATTCCCGGGGGTGCACGCCGTGCTTTTTCGCCGCGTTCTCCGCGGGCAGGCCGAACGCGTCCCAGCCCATGGGCGTGAGGACGTTGAAACCGCGAATGGTCTTGTAACGAACCACGACGTCCCCGATGATGTAGTTGCGGCCGTGGCCGACGTGCATGGTGCCGGACGGGTAGGGAAACATGTTGAGGCTGTAATACTTTCTGGCCGGGCTCCTGGTGTCGACCTTGAAGCAGCCGCCGGCTTCCCATTCACGCTGCCACCTCGCCTCAATTTCCTGAAACGGATACTTCTCTTGCATGGCCCTTGTTCCTTTTCCTCCACACTCCGAGCCTCGCCAAATGCGCGACGGAGTTCGTCTTAAATCCCGGCATAATACCGGACATCCGCTTCATTTGCACGCGGAAATCGATTTTGGGCAGACATGCTGCCCGTTTTCCGCAGCCGCGCCTCTGCGTGGCGCGCTCCCCGCGCGTGCGGCGGCCGTGATTGGCATCGGGGTCGAAAAGGAGAAAGTCAACGCCCAACAGTCAACACGGAATCTCCAAGGAATCCGATGAATATTGGGAGTTCCTTGTTGGATATTGGATTGCAAGGTTGAAAAGCCCTGGCGCAGCCCTGTCCGCGCGAATGTCGGACGCGTTTTTTCCTTTTCTTTGGCCTGACTTGGCGGTACTTTTACATGTCCGCATTCAAGCAAGCCGGGGGCGGGCGAGAATGGCGCGGCCGGCATATTTCGTGCCGCGGCGCAACGATCTTCGACAACGGGAACAGCAGACATGCGCATACTATCGGGCATACAGCCTTCAGGCACGCTTCACCTTGGAAACTACTTCGGCATGATGAAGCCGTGCCTCGATTACCAGGCCGGGGCGGAGAAGTTTCTTTTCATCGCGGATTACCACGCCCTCACAACCGTTCGCGACCCCGCGGCCCTGAGGGTCAATGTCCGGAACGTTGCGCTTGATTTCCTGGCCTGCGGGCTTGACCCTGAACGGACTGTCTTTTATCGCCAGAGCGACGTTCCCGAGGTCCAGGAGCTGACCTGGCTTCTGTCGGTTGTGACGCCCATGGGCCTGCTCGAGCGCTGCCATTCTTACAAGGACAAGCTGGCCAAGGGCATTCCCGCCTCTCACGCCCTGTTCGCCTACCCGGTCCTGATGTCGGCCGACATCCTTGGCGTGCAGTCGGATGCCGTGCCAGTGGGCCAGGACCAGAAGCAGCACGTGGAGGTTGCGCGGGATATCGCCATCAAGTTCAACAACGCTTTCGGCGAGGTCTTCAAGGTGCCCGAGCCGGTCATCGGCGGGGCGGCGGCGGTGGTGCCGGGCCTGGACGGGCAGAAGATGTCAAAGTCCTACCACAACACCATAGACCTTTTCGGCGATCTCAAGGAGACGAAGAAGCGCGTCATGCGCATTGTCACCGACAGCAAGACGGTTGATGAGCCAAAGGACCCTGACGCCTGCAACCTGTTCGCGCTGTACAGGCTGCTGGCCTCGGACGCAGAGCGGGATGATTTGGCCGCGCGCTACCGGGCCGGCGGCGTAGGGTACGGCGAGGTCAAGAAGATGCTCTTCGAGAAGATTGCGTCCGGCTTCGAGCCGTTCCGCAGGCGCCGCGGCGAATTCGAGCGGGACCCCGGGCGGGTGGAAGACGTGCTTCGCGCCGGCGCGGCGCGGGCTCGGGCGGAGCTGAAAAAAACGCTTCAAATGGCCAGGCAGGCGATAGGGCTGGAGTAGCCATGTTCGTCCAGCAGGAAGATTACAAGGTCAGGCTCGAAGTCTTCGAAGGCCCGCTCGACCTGTTGCTGTACCTCATCAAGAAGGACGAGGTTGACATATACGACATCCCGATGGAGCTTGTCACGCGGCAGTACATGGAATACATCGGGCTGATGGAAATGCTGGACCTGAACATTGCGGGCGATTTCCTCGTGATGGCGGCCACCCTGCTGATGATCAAGAGCCGCATGCTTCTGCCGGTCGAAGAGCGCCCGGTCCTGGACGACGAGGAGGAGGACCCGCGCTGGGACCTGGTCCGGAAGCTTCTCGAATACAAGAAATTCAAGGAAGCCGCGGCCTACCTGCAGGACAGGGAATATGAACAGGAGAACATCTTTCCGCGCGGCGCCGAGGACGCGGCGGTCGAGCCCGTGAAGGGCGTGGGCCTGGATGACGTGAGCCTGTTCGACCTGCTCGCGGCCTTTAACGAGGCGCTCAAGCGGGTGAAAACCGGCGAAGTGCTTGAGATTTTCGCGGAGAAGTGCACCGTGGCTGACAAGATCGCGGACATTCTCCAGAGAATCCGCGCCTCTGACAGGATTTCTTTCTTTTCGATCTTCAGCGAGGCGTCGTCGCGCACTGAAGTTGTATGCGCTTTCCTGGCGCTGCTGGAGCTGATCCGGCTGAGGCAGATCCGGGCGATCCAGGACGGCATATTTCATGAGATTTTCATCTGCCGGTCCGGCGTTGAGGCGGCGCGGCTCAAGGAGTGTTGACATGGCGGACGAAGTCGAAAAGCCGGACGTCAAGCGGGTGCTGGCGGCAATGATGTTCGGGGCGAAGTCGCCCCTGACCATTGGCGACATCCGGCGGGTTTTCGGGAAGCTGGCCGCGGAAGGGCCCGAGGAAACGCGGGACATGGCCAGGCTCAGGGAATCGGAGATACGGGAGGCGCTCGGCGCGCTGCAGCAGGACTTCGCCGCGAATCGCGTCGGGATTCACGTCGCGGAGACTTCCAGCGGATTCCGGTTCGAGACCGACTCGGCCTGCGGGCCCTGGGTCAGGGAGTTGCTCGACCTTGGCAAGCCGGCGCGCCTGTCAAGGGCCGCGATAGAGACTCTCGCCATCATAGCCTACCGCCAGCCCGTTACGCGCTCGGAGATCGAGGCGGTCCGCGGCGTGAGCGTGGATTCGATCATGCGCAGCCTGGTCGAGAGCCAGCTTGTCAGCATTGTCGGGCGCAGCGAGCTGCCCGGGCGCCCGCTCCTGTACGGGACCACCCAGTCTTTTCTTGAACATTTCGGCATCAGGAGCGTTGGCGAGCTGCCCGGCATAGACCAGCTGGCGCGCCGCGACGAGGAGTTCACGCGCCGCCGCCAGGCCGAGGTGGAGGCCGCGGCCGCGGAAGGGCGGCAGCAGGAGCTGCCGCTGCCTCCGACGCCCGGGCTCCGCCCGCCGGCCGCCGAGCCGCCTCCCGATGAAGCGCCGGGCCCCGGCGCTGAACGCGGCGAGTCCGGCGCCGGCGAGGATGACGGGGAAAAGGACGTCGGCGCAGGCGGGGAAGACGTGTCCGGCGGCGGTTAAGAAGGCTGAGAGGCAGGCTGCGATGGCGGGGACAAAGAAAACGGCGGGCCCGGGCGGGATGCGAAGCGGGCGAGAGGAATCGCAATCCCGCGCCCTTGCGAGAGAGCGGCGGCGCATAGATCTCCTGGACGCGCGGATAGTGGAGCTGCTGGGCCGGCGCGCAGGCTGCGCGCGGGAGATCGGGCGGATCAAGCGCCTGTCTTCCGGGGACGTGTACGTGCCCGCGCGCGAGAAGGCCGTGCTGGACCACGTGCGCGCGCTGAACAAGGGCGCGATGGACGACGCGGCGCTGATGGCCATTTTCCGCGAGATAATGTCCGCATCCCTTGCGCTGGAGCGGCGGCCGAAAGTAGCGTTCTTCGGGCCGGAGGCCACCTTTACGCACCAGGCGGCGCGCAAGCGGTTCGGCGCCAGCGTGGAGTACCTGCCGTCGGAGACGATCGAAGACGTGTTCGACGCCGTGCTCAGGGAGCAGGCGGACTACGGCGTGGTGCCGATCGAGAATTCGACGGAAGGCGCCGTCACTTACACGCTCGACGAGTTCGCGGACAAGCCGGTCAAGATATGCGCCGAGGTGTACCTTGAAGTCTCGCACTGCCTCATGTCCGCGGGCCCGCGCTCGCGGATTCGCGTTGTCTACAGCCACCCGCAGGTGTTCGGGCAGTGCAGGCGCTGGCTTCAGCGCGAAATGCCCGGCTGCGATCTCGTTCCGGTCACAAGCACGGCCCGCGCCGCGGAGATGGCGGCCCGCGAAAAGCGAGGCGCCTCCGCCATCGCCAGCCGGCTCGCCGCTGAAATTCACTCGCTTCGCCTGCTGGCGACCGACATCCAGGACTTGAGCGGAAACATGACCCGGTTCCTGGTGCTCGGCCGGCGCTTTGGCCGGCCCACGGGCGACGACAAGACATCCATCCTCTTCTCGGTCCGGCACGAGGCCGGCGCCCTGTACCGCGCGCTCGGGGCGCTGAAGGATAACGGCCTGAACATGACAAAGATCGAGTCGCGCCCGAACAAGCGCAAGGCCTGGGAGTATTTTTTCTTCGTGGATTTCCTGGGGCATGCGGGGGAGCCGCGCGTGAGCCGGGCTCTGGCCAAGCTCCGGAAGCACTGCGCCATGCTGACCGTGCTTGGCAGCTATCCCAAGGCGCCCGAGCATATTGAAGCGTGAACAGGAAAGGACGGCGGGCATGAAAAAGGCCGCGAAACCATGGATCATGAACCTCGGAATGTACGAGGCGGGCCGCCCCATCGAGGAGGTCGCCCGCGAGCTCGGGTTCGAAAGCACAGACGACATCATCAAGGTCGCGTCGAACGAGAACGCGCTGGGCCCGTCGCCGAAGGCGGTGCAGGCCATGCGAAAGGCCGCGGCGAAGATGCATCTCTATCCCGACGGCGGGGCCTTCTACCTCCGGCGCAAGCTGGCGGGCAAGTTCAGCCTTGCGCCTGAGCAGATCATGGTCGCCAATGGCAGCAACGAGATCATCGAGTTCATTGGCCACGTGTTTCTCGCGCCCGGCGACGAGATGATCATGGCCGACCGGGCGTTTGCCATATTCAGGCTGGTCGGGCTGATGTTCCAGGCGAACGTCGTTTCCGTGCCGATGAAGAATTTTAAGCACGATCTCCCGGCCATGCTCAAGGCCATTACGCCGCGGACCAAGGTTGTTTTCATAGCCAATCCCAACAACCCGACCGGGACGCGGGTCAGGAACGAGGACCTCTATGACTTCCTGGACCGCGTTCCGGAGCACGTGGTGGTGGCGATGGACGAGGCGTATGTCGAGCTTCTGCCCGCCGGCGAGCAGCCGGATCTGCTGCGGTACGTTCGCGGCGGCCGCCGGATAATCGTGCTGCGCACTTTTTCAAAGAGCTACGGCCTGGCCGGGCTGCGCGTGGGCTACGCGCTGGCGCCCGCCGAAGGCATCGAGCTCATGCAGCGCGTGAGGCAGCCGTTCAACGTGAGCGCAATGGCCCTTGCGGCCGCGGAGGCCGCGCTGGACGATGCCGGGCACCTCGAAAAGACGCGGGAAATGGTCGCCTCCGGGCTGGCCTTTTTCGAAAAGCACCTGGCGGCCCTGAAGCTTCCCTTCGTGCCGTCCTGCGCCAATTTCCTGCTCGTCAACGTGGGGCGCGGCCGCGAGGTCTTTAAAGCGATGCAGAAGGAGAAGGTCATTGTGCGGCCCATGGACGGGTACGGCCTGCCGGATCACGTTCGCATCTCCGTGGGCCTGCCCTCGGAGAACGCCCGCTGCATCCGCGCCCTGGCCGGCGTCCTGGGGCGGAAGCCGCCGGAGATTTGACATTAAACGGAAATGGAGGGCACCATGACGGATCGCAAAACATCAAGCAAGTCTGCTTTTGCGCTGTTCTTCGGGAATCGCGGCTTTTTTCCGGCAAGCCTCATCAAGGGCGCGCGCGAGGAGCTCTCCTCCGCGCTCAGGGCCCTTGGGCACGGCGTGCTGATGATGGACGAAAAGGCCACGCGCTACGGGGCGGTGGAGACGGCGGCGGAAGCGGCGAAGTATGCCGAATTCCTGCGCCGCAATCGCGGCCGCTTCCAGGGCGTGATCCTCTGCCTGCCCAATTTCGGAAACGAGTCCGGGGCCGTGGACGCCCTGCGCGAAGCGGGCGTGCCCATTCTGGTCCAGGCCTATCCGGATGAGCTGGACAGGATGGCGCCGGAGCTGCGGCGCGACTCGTTCTGCGGCAAGCTTTCCGTAATGGACGTGTTCTGCCAGAACGGCGTGGCGTTCAGCGCGCTCAAGCCGCACACCGCGCATCCGCTGTCCGACGCATTCGCGGAGAACGTGGACCACTTCGACCGCGTCTGCCGCGTGGTGTCGGTCGCAAAGCGCATGATTGTCGGCGCGATCGGCGCGCGCACGACGCCCTTCAAGACCGTCCGCTGCGACGAGACCGCCCTGCAGAAGCGGGGAATCACCGTCGAGACGCTGGACCTCTCGGACATATTCGCCCGGATGAAGGCCGTGAAACCCTCTTCGCCCGAGGCTGGGCGCAAGCGCCGCGTGCTCGAAGCTTATTCCTGCTGGGCCGGAACGCCCCGGCGCGCGCTGGAGCAGATCGTGCGGCTCGGCGTGGTCCTGGACGCCGTGATAGCGGAATACAGGCTCGATGCCCTGGCGCTGCGGTGCTGGACCGAGCTTCAAACCCAGCTCGGCATTTCGCCCTGCGTGGTGCTCGGCGAGCTCAACGGCCGCGGCATCCCGGCCGCGTGCGAAGTGGACGTGGGCAATGCCGTCACAATGGCGCTCCTGAGCCGCGCCGCCGGAGGCCCGCCCGCGTGCCTGGACTGGAACAACAACTACGGCGACGACGAGGACAAGTGCATACTCTTCCATTGCGGCCCGATCCCCGCCGGGCTCATGGCCGGCCCGGGCCGCATTGCGGATCACGCCATCCTCGCCAACGACGTCGGCAAGGGGAAGGGCTACGGGTGCAATACCGGCCGGATCGCTGCCGGCGATTTCACCTTCGGCAGCCTCCTGACGGATTCCGGGCGCCTGAAATTCTACCTGGGCCAGGGACGGTTCACAGGGGACCCCATTCCGGACGATTTCTTCGGCTGCGCCGGCGTGGCCGAAATCCCCAACCTCCAGGACGCGCTTTTGACCCTCGGGCGCCAGGGCCACCGCCACCACGTGAGCGTGGCCTCCGGCCGGGTCGCCGCGCCCTTGCGCGAAGCACTTGAGTTATATCTTGGTTGCGACGTGACCATGGTGTAACACTGTTTTCTTAAGGAGGGCTGCGTATGAAACCGTGGGTTCAATTCGCGTGCTGCGCCGGTCTGGCCGCTCTTGCAACGCTGCCTGCCGCGGCGCGCATCAAGCTGGCCGCCCTGCCTGAGCGGGGCGCCACGACGATCCGGCTCGACAATCCCGCCTTTACTCTTATCGAGGAGGAGCGGGTTCTGACTCTCCAGAAGGGGGTCAACAAGGTTGATTTCTCATGGGCCGGCGTGGCTATCGATCCGGATTCCATCCGGCTCGCGCCCCTGGCAAACCCGGACAAGGTCCTGCTGCTGAACGTGAGCTTTCCGCCCGGCGAGGCGGCCCTGGTCTGGGAAATAAGCTGCCCTGAGGCGATCGAGGAGCCCGTGCGCATCAGCTACCTGCTCTCCGGCATAGACCGCCTGATCACCTACCGCGCGGTGGCTTCTAAGGACGAGAAGACGGCCGACCTGAAATCGTACGCGGTGCTGCGGAATTTCTCGGGCGAGGATTTCGAAAAGGCCGCGGTTATTCTGGAGTTCGGAGGGCCGTTCGAGCAAAGCTCCGCCCACGAGGAAACGCGCCAGACGCTGTTCCTTTCGGTCCCGAAGACGCCCATCGAGAAGGTCTGGCAGTTCGATTCCGCAAAACAGGCCTGGGATCCCGAGAAGGTCGAGGGCAACGTCGGCATCCCTGTATATTACAGGATCCTTAATGACGCCAAGTCCGGGCTGGGCAACAACGCCCTGGCGGGCGGCAAGATACGCGTGTTCCAGGAGGACGGCCGGGAAAGCACGATCTTCTCGGGCGAGGATGTCCCGAAGGTGGTGCCGGTGGGCGAAAAGATGGAAGTCTATGTCGGCGACAGCCGGGACATTGTGGTTACTCAGCGGAGAATGCAGGAGCGGCAGGTCAATATCCGCAAGAACACTTCCGGCGACATCGTTCTGTTCGACACGGACGAGGTGATCACGGCAAAGATCGAGAATTTCAAGGATACTCCGGCCGTTCTGACAATGATCCAGCACATACCCGGGCAGTGGGAGATGAAGGACTGCAATCTCGAGTTCAAGAAAAAGGACGCCGAGACGCTTGAGTTCGAAATCCCGATTGCAGCCCAGGGCAAGCAGGAGCTCAACATGCATTTTCAGCGCAGGAACGTGCGGCCCGGCCGCGACGCGGCGCCCCTGCGGGAACCCTGAAACGGAATTGGCGATAGCTCTATTCAAGAGAAGCAACTGCGCAGGCGGCCAGGTTTCAGGAGTCAGAATGCAGATGCCGGTTGGAGGCATATTAGCAAGCCATTCTTAATCCTGTACGCCTGAGCAGCCACCGGGAGAATTACATGAACAAGCGATTTGTATTGAGCCTGGCTCTTGCGCTGGCGCTCTGCGCGCCGGCCCTGGCCAAGGTGGACCTGGTGACCTTGCCGACGCGCGACGGAGTGCAGTTGACGATCTACAACTCGGCCGACCTCACGCTGGTCCGGGAAACCCGGGCCCTGACATTGAAGAAGGGCCTGAACCGGCTGCAGTTCTCCTGGGCGAACACGCTGATTGACCCGACAAGCCTTGAGCTGCGCGTGCTGCAGCAGGCGGAAAAGATTCTCGTGCGCGATTTGTCTTACCCGCCCCGGGTTCAGAACATCGGGGTCTGGGCGATCGAGAGCGAAGTAAGCGGCAAGGCGCCGGTGGAAATAACGTACCTGACCAGCGGGCTGTCATGGCGCGCGTTCTACCACGGGGTGCTGAGCCGCGACGAGTCCGTGATGCGGCTGGAAGGCTACGTGCAGGTGAGCAACGGCAGCGGCGAGGATTACGAGAACGCTCAGACGCGCGTGATTGTCGGGCAGGTGCACATGATTGACCAGATCGCGGAACTGGCCCG
>JAAZAB010000101.1 GCA_012514555.1 Lentisphaerota bacterium | reverse complement strand
GTGCTTCCGTTCATCAGGTTCTTCATCTTGCAGTTGTAAATCGAGGCGCCCTTGCCGGGCTTGACGAAATTAAACTCCGTAATGACGTAAGGAACCCCGTCCAGCTCGATCCTCAAGCCCTTGCGCAAATCCGATGAACTCAGCATATCAACCCCTTTGTGCTCTTTCGACCCGCCCTAGCCGCCCGCGTTTTCGCCGCGCGGCGTTCCCCGGCAGGCCGGGGCTGCATGCCCGGCCGGCCTGACTTCCCGCGGAGCTGCAGCCACCGCGAAACGGCGCAGATTCAAGCGTTTTCGTCAGAAAACGCAAGCCTTTTCTCCTCGTATTTTTAAACCCGGATTTTGCGGGAGGAAAACCGCGCTCTACGCCGCGCCGCGCAAAACATCCCAGGCGCGTAACGAACCGGGAAGATTGAGCGCGCCGCAGCACAAAGCGGCGCTCACTTGCCCTGGCCGCCCGCAACGCCAGGCCCCGGTGCCTGGCCGCAGACTGCCGGCGGGGGCTTTTGTATGTTTTTGTCCGACAGCCCTTCAATCAGGGCAAGCGCGGCATCCGCGATCAGGCGTCCCGCCTCAGGCAGAAAAAGGCAGCCGGAGGATTCATGTCCGCCTTCGGCCCCGGGCGTGACAATATGGCCCTGCAATTCCCCGTTGACAAGGCTTGCGACGCAGCTTTTCATGGCCGCGAGGCGCTTTATCCCAAGGCCGTATTCCGCGAACAGCTCCCCGGGCAGACCGGCCAGGCAGACGCCCCCTATGCGAAGCGCCTGGACCTCCGCGGTTTCATAGCCGGCATACGCGCCATCCAGCCTGCCCTGCGCCTGCATCCTGGAGAGCGCAAAACCTGCCTCAGCGCCGAAAACATCGCATTCGGCGGCGCGAACCTGGACGCCTGGCGCCTTTTCCGACTTCAGCCGTTCGAGATTGGCCCGGCGTTCGTTGAGCAGAGACTCAGCCTCCTCAACGCCGGGAAACCGCCGGCGCGGCAGCGCGACTTTCTTCCTCGAGCCGCGCAGATCAGGATTGACCTCGAACGCCGTTTCCGAAAGCAGCTCAACGCTCCCCACAACCGTGGCGCCGAGCTGCCTGCCCAGCCGTTCAGCCTCGGCAAACGTCTGCCCCTTGATGAAATGCCGGGGGCTCTGGTCGCCGGAGGGCCCGTTGAAATACAGGACAACAAGCTCAGGGCCGAACGCGGTCTGGAGCTGCTGGCGCGCGTAGTGCGGAAAGTCGGACGAGACGAGGGTCGTGTTCTCAAGCAGAACCGTCGGGTGCATTCCATACACCAGCGCGAGCCCCAAAAGCGAGCCTGCCCGCGCGTCGCGGACGGCAAGAACGCTCGCCTCGGGATCGGTCGTCCCGTCCGGGGCCAGGAAGTTGCCGCCCACCCCGGTTGCGTCGGCCGACGTCCAGGCCAGGCGCGCCGGCCGCGCAAGCGAGCGCGCTTTCTCTGCCGCGGCAACGGCTTTAAGCTTGGCCTGCTCGATATATCCGCCGTCCGGAGCCGGCCCCGCGCCATTCCCATCCCAGCGCCGGAAGGGCACGGTGGCCGGCCCTGAATGCGTATGCGTGCAGGCCGCGAAAACGTTCGCCGCCGGAACGCCCGCTGCCTTCGAAACGCGGGCGCGCAGGTCCAGCGCATCAGCGGGCGAAAGGCACAGGAGGTCCAAGCTCATCAGCAGCGCGGCCTCCCCGCGGCTTTCAAGGAACAGGGCCGACGACAGCAGCGGATCATGCACGCCGGTGGACATCCTGGGCGCGTGCGGATAGCCGCACAGGCATACCGGCGCGAGCGGAGTTATTTCCTCCGTCGCTACGCCGGCGACAAGATCTTGTGCCCTCTCATTCATGGCCCCCCCAGCCCCCGCGCCCGGACCGCAAAAACAAGCCCCGCTCTTTCTCGCTACCGCCCGGCCAGTTCCCGGTCCGCCTCGGCAATGGACTCTTCTATCAAATCCATCCCTTTTTGCGCAACATTTTCGGGCATGACAATCGGCGGGCTCATCCTCAGGATGTGGCCGGCTGGAATCCAGGCCAGGCCCTTGGAAAAAGCTTTCCTGTATATGAGCTTTCCGGCCTCCTCAAAAGGGGTCTTGGCCGCCCTGTCTTTTACCAGTTCCACGCCCATGAGGCAGCCCTTGACGCGCGTGTCGCCCACTATGCTGTACTTCGAGGGCCAGTCAGCCATTCGCTTCCTGAACAGCGCCTCAAGGTCCCGGGCGTGTTCAAGGAGCCCCTCCTCCTCGATGGCCTCGATCGAAGCCAGAGCCGCCGCGCACGCCATCGGGTTGCCGCCGTAGCTGGAAGAGGCGCTGATCTTGTCTATGGCGTCCGCAAAGGGACGCCGCACCGCCATGGCCGTCACGGGGAACCCGTTGCCGAACCCCTTGCCGAGAGTCGTGACATCCGGCAGGGTATTCCAGTTCTGCATGCAGAGCCACTGCCCGGTCCGGCCCATGCTGGTCAGCACCTCGTCGGCCATGAGCAGGATGCCGCGCTTATCGCAGAACGCGCGCAGCTTGGGAAAGAAGTCGTCGGGCGGAAATATGCTGCCCGCCCAGCCCTGTATCGGCTCCAGCACGAAAGCCGCCACCTGGCCGGTGGTCGCCTCCTTGATGAACATGTCGTAGAACTCCAGGTACCGCTCGGTGTCCAGGGTGCCGTCCGGCCGCGTCCAGAGCGGGCGGTACGTGTCCGGCCTCGGAACCATGTAGAACCCCTGGGCCCTCCCGGAGCCCGAGAATTTCGTCATCCGCGCAAGGCTGATCGAGTGCCCGCTCTTCCCGTGAAAATCCATGAAGCAGCTGAGGAACTCATGCTTGCCGGTCGCCGCCCGGCAGACGCGCAAGCCGGCTTCCACGGCGGTCGTGCCGCTGTCGTAAAGCTGGAAGCAATCAAGGTCCCCGGGCATGACCGAGGCAAGCTTTTCAAGGAGGCGCGCCTTGATTTCGGAGCTGAAGTCGTGCGCGTTCATCAGCTTTCCCGCATATTTCGCCACCGCCTCGGAAACTTTGGGATGGCAGTGCCCGAGCGTGGTCACGTATATGCCGCTCGAAAAATCGATGAACCGGTTCCCGTCCGCATCCGTCAGTGTGCAGCCTGACCCGCTCTCGAACGCCACAGGAAAAAGGCGGACCTGCGAGGACAAGCCCTTGAAATGCTTTTCCACGCGCGCGTGGATCGCCCGGCTCCGGGGCCCGGGCAGCTCGCCGGTCTGAATAGATGGATATTGGTTCAGGTCTACGGAATAATTTTTTGAATTGTATTTGCCCACCATGATCCTCCGTACGTTCCGCGCACTTCAACCCGGATTTTGCGGGTTCAATCACACGTGCTTGCATCCAAGCAGATATATCATCCCCTGTCAAACAGGAACTGGTTTCATGGCCGGAATGGTGTTGCTTTCCGTCCCGGTTCACGGCGAAAAGAGCATTCGCCAGGGCAGCGCGCGTTTCGCCTGTTCGTTTTTTCCCGTTGATGGCCGGGCCGGCGTAATATAGGGTTGTGCCTGCGTTGTTTTCAGGATCCAGTCAAAAACGGAGGAATACCATGCGCCTTGTCATCTGGACACTGATGATGGCAGCAATGCTGGCCTCGTTTGCAATGGCCGTGCATTACCGGAACCTGGCGGACGAATACCGGCGGCAGGGCGCGGCGGCAGCCGTGCGAACGCAGCCGGCGCCGGAATCCAAGCCGCCCGCGGCAAAGGCGGTTTCCGCCACGCCGGCCCCTGCGCATTCACAACCGGACAAAGCCCTGTCCGGCCGGCCTTCGGCGGATGCGGCGTCAGCGGCAACGCTGGAAATGGAGGAGCGCATCCGCGAGCTGGAGGATGAGCTGGACGCCAAGAATGCAGTCATCTTCCTGCTCCAGCAGTCGTCGGGCATTGCCCGCGAGGAACCCGCGGAGCGACCGCGGCGCACGGGAAATTGGCTCGAGGAAATGCGGCAGAACAATCCCGGGCAATATGCTGAATTCACGAACCGGCGCGAGCGGGTTCGGACGGAAATGCAGGCCGCCTTTTCAGAGAGGGTGGACCACATGGCCGCGCTGGACACGTCAGGCATGACGGAGAATGAGCGGGCACAGCATCAGCGCATGACGGAACTGCTCAACGAAACGTGGCTCATTGCCGACCAGCTCCAGGCCGGAACGCCTGACATAGACCGCCGCGAGCACATGCAGGCCATGCGCCGGAACATCCGCGAGCTCAGGCCGCTTTTGACAGCCGAGCGATCAAGGGAATTCTACGCGATTGGACTGGGCCTGGGATACCCGGAAAACGACGCAAAAGTCTTCGCGGATTACATCAACAGGGTTATCGCCATTACGTCCACGGACACCTTGTTCCGGGGCGGCCGCGGATTTCAGGATGGACCCCGGCGCCCTGAGCCCTGAAAGCGGATTCGCGAGGGCCCGGAAAAACAGAAACCGCCCGCGCCAGCTACCGGCGCCGAGGCTGCTTTTTTCCGGCTGCGGCGGCCGCGATCCGCTTGAGGGCTTCGGCCGCGTCCGAATCCCCGCGCTTGCTGGAAATATCGTACCAGTGCATTGCCTTTTTGACGTCTTTTTCGACGCCCTCGCCGTGCTCGTATGAATACGCGAGCCAGTAGGCGCCTGTCGGGCAGCCCTGGTTGGCGGCCTGCAGGTAGAACGGGATCGCCTTTGCGAAGTCCCGCGGCACCCCGGTTCCGTTGCGATAGCAGAAGCCCACGTCGCAAAGGCCGCTGTTATTGCCCTGCGCCGCCGACTTCCTGTACCACTTCAGCGCCTCGGCATAGTCGCG
>JAAZAB010000100.1 GCA_012514555.1 Lentisphaerota bacterium | reverse complement strand
TCCTCGTCCGGGCGATCCGGATCCCGCGGCGCGGGCGAATCGGCATTTGGAGCGGCTTCCTGAGAAGCCGGGCCTGTTCCGGATTCGGGTCCGGCGGCGGCGCCGCTTTCCTCTCCTTTGTCGGCCATGGCGGCGCGGCGGCTCAATCGGACCCGGCCGCGCTCGTCAACGCCGATGCATTTTACCCACATCTTGTCGCCAAGCTTGCAGATGTCCTCCACGTCGTCGACTCGGAAATCGGCAAGCTCGCTGACGTGAACCAGGCCGTCCTTGCCCGGCAAAATCTCCACGAACGCACCGAACTCCTTGATCCCGGTCACGGTTCCATGGTAGAGGGCGCCAGGCTCGGCCTCGGCGCTGATCGCCTTGACCTCTTCCATGGCCTGCTCCATCGATTCCTGGTTCTGGCTGTAAATCCGCACAGTGCCGTCGTCTTCTATGTCGATCTGCGTGTTCGTGGCCTCGGTGATACGGCGGATATTCTTTCCGCCCGGGCCGATAAGCTCGCCGATCTTCTCCCTGTCTATCGTCAGCACCTGGACGCGGGGCGCATACTGCGACATTTCCGGCCTGGGCGCTGCTATCAGAGTATCCATGAAATCGAGAATTTTGAGGCGTGTCGCTCGCGCCTTCTCGAACGCGCCCTCAACCAGCTCCCACTTTAGACCCCGGATTTTCAGGTCAACCTGGAACCCCGTGATTCCGTCCCGCGTTCCGGCCACCTTGAAGTCCATGTCGCCGCAGTGGTCCTCGTCGCCGATGATGTCGACCACAAGCTGATCGCGCTCCGCGCCGGTGAACAGGCCGATCGAAATGCCGGCAACCGCCTTCCGGATCGGCACGCCCGCATCCATGAGCGCGAGCGAGCCGGAGCAGACCGTGGCCATTGAGGTCGAGCCGTTGGATTCCATGATGTCGGAAACGAAGCGCACTGTGTAAGGGTAATCTTCCGGCATCACTCCCTCCAGCGACCTCTCGGCAAGGGCGCCGTGCCCGATTTCGCGGCGGTTCGTGCTGCCCAGCCTGCCGACCTCGCCAACGCTGTACGGCGGGAAATTGTAATGCACCATGAAATTCTTCTCGTCCGGCCCGCCCGTCACAGCGTCGAGCGCCTGGATATCCGACTTGGTCCCGAGCGTCACTATGCCCAGCGACATGGTCTCCCCGCGCGAAAACAGGGCCGAGCCGTGCGTTCGCGGCAGCAGGCCCGTCTGCCCGTCAAGGGTCCGCAGGTCGTCATAGCCGCGGCCGTCGATCCGCTTCCCGCTTTCCAGGGTCAGCCTTCGCACGAGCCCCACTTCGAACTGGTCGAACATCGAGCGGAACTCCTCCTCGGTCATTGCGGGGAACTGTTCAAGGAGCTTCGCCTTGAGATCCTTCTTGATGGCGCCCACCCGTTCGCGCCTGGCAATCTTCCCCGGAATGCCGGAGAGCGCGCCGAGCAAATCCTTTTCCGCTATCGGCCGGGCCGCGTCCAGAAGCGTTGAATCGGCTTCAATGTCGGTCACAATCTTGTCAGGGAGGCCCATCTTCCGGCGCAATTCCAGCTGGGCTTCCACGATCTTCAGGCACGCCTCATGGGCGAAGCGCATGGCCGCGATCAGGTCCGCCTCGGCGATTTCTCTGGCGCCGCCTTCGATCATGATGGGAAGATCGCGGTTGCAGACGTAAACCAAATCCAGGTCGCTTTTTTCCCGCTCGGTGTGGGTCGGGTTCAGAACAAATTTGCCGTCGACACGCCCAACGCGCACACCGGCTATCGGGCCGTAAAACGGGAGATCGGAGAGCACCAGGGCCGCGCTGGCGGCCACGATGCTTAGGATGTCCGCGTCATTCTCGCCGTCGGCGGACAGCAGCATGTTGTTGATTTGAACGTCGTTCCGGTATCCCTTCTGAAACAGGGGCCGGATCGGGCGATCCGTAAAGCGCGCGGTAAGAATCTCCTTTTCCGAGGGGCGCGCTTCGCGCTTGAAAAACCCGCCGGGGTAACGGCCGGCCGCGTAGAATTTCTCGCGGTACTCAACCTGCAGCGGAAAATAGTCTATTCCATCGCGCGGCTGATCCGTGGCCGTGACCGCGGAAATGAGAATCGTGTCTCCAAGCCTGGCCGTGCAGGCGCCGCGGGCCTGCTTGGCCAGCAGTCCTGTCTCGATCTTAAGCATGCGGCCGCCGACATCAACTTCTACAAAAGTGGTATTCTTCATCATGATTCCTGAGTGTGGGATTGCCGGGAACCCGCCTTCCGCCCTGCGTAAAGGCGAGAGGTCCCCGCGAACGCAACGCTGACCTTATTTCCGCAGGTTCAGCTTCTTTATAATCGCCTGGTAGCCCTGCTCGTCTTCTCTGCGCAGGTAGTCCAGCAGCTTTCGACGGGCGCTGACCAGTTTGACCAGGCCGTAACGGGAGCTGTGGTCTTTCCGGTTTGCCTTGAGGTGCTCCGTCAACAGCTCGATGCGGCGAGTCAACAGCGCAATCTGTACAGGGGCTGAGCCCGTGTCCTTTTCGTGGAGCTGATAAGCCTTCTTGACGTCTTCCTTGGCAACCTTGTAAAGTTCCTGTTCCATACCTCTGTTGTGCCTTCTGTTTTTCCTCTTCTGTTTTTTTGTTTCGGCGCGGACTATAGAGGATTGACGGTCTCCTGTAAAGCGCCGAAACGCATTTTTCTTTTCAGCCGGCCCGAGGCTGCCTCCTTGCGCAGCCAGGCGCGCGCTCTCCCGATGTCCCGGCCGACCTGCGCCTTGAGCGCATCGAGGCTCC
>JAAZAB010000099.1 GCA_012514555.1 Lentisphaerota bacterium | reverse complement strand
ATTTCAAGATGTCGTTCGCGCCTTTCAGGTTGTTGTTTGACGGCGGGCAAAGAACGGGAGTCGCAATCCTTTTCGCGGCGCTGCTGGCCGTGCTTGCCGCGCCGTTTGTTCTGCGCCGGCCCGGCGAGCTGGCGCCCGCCGGCGCAAGGTCCATCGTTGTGCTCAGCCCCCACACCGAGGCCGTGCGCTACGAGTTCGAGCGGGCGTTCTCGGCCTGGCATGAAATGCAGTACGGGGAGCCGGTCGACGTTGACTGGCGCAGTATTGGCGGAACCAGCGAGATTGTCCGGTACATGGACGGCGAGTTCGAGGCCGCCGGAAAAGCGCGCCGCGAGGGCATAGGCGTGGACCTGTTTTTCGGCGGCGGCCAGTACGATCATGCCCGGCAGGCGGACAGGGGCCACACCGTGGCCTGCGGCGTGCGCGAGCGCCACCCGGAGTGGCTGGCCGGGACGATCATCACCCAGGACTTTTCCGGGGAATGCTACTACGATCCCGGGGACCGTTGGTACGGCGCCTGCCTTTCGGGATTCGGGCTGTGCTACAACACGGACGTCCTCGCCGGCCCCGGCATGCCGCCCGCGCCCCGCGCCTGGGCCGACCTTGCGCGGCCGGAGTTCCGCGGCCGCCTCGCCCTGGCCGATCCCGCCAAGAGCGGATCGATCAACAAGGCCTTCGAGATGGTCATCCAGGAGCGCATGGCGGAGCAGGTTCTCGCGCAGGGCCGGGCCCTGGAACAGGCGACTGAGGACGATTTGGCCGCGGGCTGGCGCGGGGCGCTGGGCCTGGTGCGCGCGCTCGGCGCCAATGCCCGGTATTTCACGGACTCCGCCGGCAAGGTCCCGCTCGATGTCGCGCAGGGCAATGCCGCGGCCGGCATGTGCATTGATTTTTACGGCCGCTTCGAAAGCGAGGCTGTCTTCAATGCGGAAGGCTCCCGGCGCCTGCAATACCTCACGCCGGGCGGCGGTTCGTCAATATCCGTGGATCCGATCGCCATTCTTAAAGGCGCGCCGAACAGGGCCATGGCGGAGCGGTTCGTGGATTTTGTGCTGTCGGAGGAGGGCCAGAGGCTGTGGAATTACCGGGTGGGCGAGCCGGGCGGCCCGGTCCGCTACGCCCTTCGCCGCCTGCCGGTGCGCAAGGACCTATACACGGCCGCGCACCGCTCGCATATGTCCGATCCCGACGTCATGCCCTACGAGCAGAACAAGGGCTTCACGTACTATCCCGCATGGACCGCGCACCTGTTCGGCTTCATACGCCTTCTGATTCGAAGCGCATGCATAGACACCCACGACGAACTCGTCCGCGCATGGATAGCCATCATTGAAGCCGGCGGGCCGGAGGCGTGCCCGGAAGCCATGCTCGCGTTCGACGCGCTGCCGCCGGACGCGGAATACGCCGCGGCGCGCTCGGCGGCGGAGATGATGAAGGACAAGCTTCAGGAGGCGAAAATCACCCGCGACTGGATCGTGTTTTTCCGGGCCCGGTACCGCGAGGCCGAGCGCCTTGCGCGCTCCAGCCTGAAGGCGGAGGGTAGGGGCGAATGAAGAACCTTGGTTCATACGTGACGGGCTTGGCGACCCTGGCCTTTTTCGCGGTATTCTTTCTCTGGCCGCTTGCGCGGATACTCGCGGGCGGGTTTGTCCATGACGGGGGCTTCACGCTCGGGTTCCTCGCCGAGGTGTTCCGGAATCCTGTGACCGTCGAGGGGCTGCGCAACAGCTTCGCATTGGCCGTTGCAACCACGGCCCTGGTGATGGCCATCACCATGCCCCTGGTTCTGCTGGCGGCCAGGTATGACTTCCCGGGCAAGACGCTTCTGACCGGCCTTGTGCTGGCGCCAATGGTTCTTCCGCCGTTCGTCGGCGCGATCGGGCTGAGGCAGTTCCTGGGCCAGTACGGGGTTTTCAATGCGCTCCTCGTGAAGGCAAACCTGATGACCTGGGCCGAGCCCGTGGACTGGCTGGCCGCGGGCCGGTTCTGGGCCGTGGCCGTGACCGAGGCGCTGCACCTGTATCCGATTTTCTACCTGAACGCGCTGGCCGCCGTGTCGAACGTGGACCCCGGCATGGAAGAGGCGGCCTCGAACCTGGGCGCTTCCGGTTGGCACAAGTTCCGGCGCGTGACATTGCCGCTCATCCTGCCGGGCCTTTTCGCGGGCGGCACAATCGTCTTCATATGGTCGTTCACGGAGCTGGGCACGCCTCTCATGTTCGACTACTTGCGCGTGACTCCCGTGCAGGTCTATGACGGCCTCAAGGACATCGGGGCGAGCCCGTTCCCGTACGCGCTGGTGACGGTGATGCTCGCGGCCTCGGTCATGCTGTATGCCCTGAGCAAGTGGCTGTTCGGCAGGGGCTCCCATGCCATGCTGGGAAAGGGCGCGCAGGCGGCCGCGATCCGGCGGCTTTCCGGATTCCGCGGCGTGGCGCTTGCCGCTTCGTTTCTTGCCCTGTTCCTGCTGGCCGCGCTCCCGCACATCGGCGTGATCCTGACGAGCGTGGGCGGCGGCTGGTATCGCACTGTGCTGCCCGTGAACTGGACGCTTTCGCATTATACGGACGCGCTGGGGCACGGGCTTACGCTGGGCAGCATCCGGAACAGCCTGCTGTTTTCCTCCGTTGCAATGGCGGTGGACCTCGCGCTTGGCGTCGCCATAGCGTACGTTGTCGTGCGCGGCACCCTGCGATGGCGGGGCCTGCTCGACGCCCTGGCAATGCTGCCGCTCGCCGTGCCTGGAATCGTCCTGGCCTTCGGCTACGTGGCCATGAGCCAGCCGGGCCGGCTGTTCGAGTTCCTGAACCCGGCCACGAATCCGACCGGGCTTCTGATCGTGGCCTATGCCATACGCCGCCTGCCCTACGTGGTGCGGTCCGTGTCCGCCGGGCTCCAGCAGACGTCCGCCGCGCTCGAGGAGGCCGCGCAAAGCGTGGGGTGCCCGCCCTGGCGCGCGAT
>JAAZAB010000098.1 GCA_012514555.1 Lentisphaerota bacterium | reverse complement strand
TTCATGGCGTCCCACAGCTTTTCCGCCGCGGCCGCCATCTGCCCGGGCTCGCTGGACGCGGGCAGCTCGGCGAAAAAAACACACGGTGTCTTTTGCTTCATGTCGAATCCTCTCATGCCGCGCGCTGTCGCAAGCTTTTATCCGTCGCTCCCGAGCTCGGGCCTGCACAGTTCCAGGAAGTTGCATTTCCTGCATGCGCCGCCTTCGGCCGTCAACTCCCAGTCTTCGGCCGGCAGCGGCTCGTTCCGGGCCCTGTCGCCGGCAACAAGGTATTCCGTCATCTCGGCAACCGATTCGCGGACGGTCTTTTTCACCCGCTCGATCCGCTCCGCGGTCACTTCGACCGTGGCCGTCCGGCCCGCGCCAAGGTACTCGACGTGCGTGCGTATGCTTTCAGGCGCGCGGCCGTGCCGGACGTTCGCCCAGAGCGCGTAAAGCGCAACCTGGTCATAGTGGCTGTCCTTCTCGCGCCCGGCCTTCCAGTCGTGAATGTGCATGATCTCGCCGTCAAGGTAGACATGGTCCGGAATGGCATAAACTTTTACGCCCTCGAACAGAAACGACTCGGGATCGCCCCCCTCGATCCTGGCAACGGCCACCTCGCGCTCGCGCGGAATGCCGCTGATGCGCGGCAGCACGGATTCGATGAAATGGCTGACGCACGTCTTTGCGCGGCTTTTTATCATTCCGACGGCCTCGTTCTCGGAAGCCGAATCGAACTCCCGGTAATAATGCTCCTTGAGGCAGCAGAATTTCTTCGGGCTCTGCCGCCACAGCTCCCCCTTGGATTCGCTCCAGCAGCGGTTCAGATAGGGCCTTGCCTCGGCCTCGTAGGCGTCGTCCACCCCGGCGTCACGGCCCGCCTGCTTTTCGCGCAGAGCCCACATGACCGCGCGCTCCACCGCGTTCCCGAGAATGGAAAAGCGGTTCTCCATCTTAGCCAGGCGGTATGCGGTTTTCTGAAGCTCGGCGGCGTCCTCGCGCCAGCCGCCCCACATGGCATACTTGGCCCAATACCGCCGCCTGCGGCACTCGCTGAAATCCTCCGCCGCGCTGAACGACCAGGAGAATGTGTTCTTGAGCTCGGCCATGGCGCCTCCGCGTGTTTCGTGACAAGCTAGCAGAACCCCCTCCGCAACCCAAGCCGAAACACAATGCGTGAAGCCGTTGACCGGGGGAATCACCAACGCCGGCTGCGGCAGAAAAGGACATTTCGCCCGCTGTGGCCGGCCTCGTTGAGGCCGGATTCGATTCCCGCGGACGAAGGAAAACGACACTCTCACGAGCGGGCTGCGGGGCCGGGCCGCGCTCCCGGGCGGGCCCTCATCATTGCCACAAGCCGGTGCTCAGGTCGTAAGAGTTGCCGCGGTGCGAGTAGTCGGGATCGCGTTTGCTGGACTCCTTGATGCACCAGATCAGCTTGTTCCCGTTGGCGTGAATGGTGGCCGGGTCACAGCGCCCGTCCCCGTCAAAATCGGCCTGCGCGGGAACGCCGTTGCCCGCCGCGGTTCCAAACGTCATCCAGCTGAAGGCGCCCGACGCCGAGTACAAAAAGTACCAGATGTTCCCGGCATTGTAATACACGGCATAATCGGCTTTCCCGTCGCCGTCATAGTCTGCAGGAACCGGCGTAACGGCATACCACCCGAAATTGAACTTCCAGGCCAGCACCTGGTCCGCCAGCGTCGTGACGTACCAATCCCCGGCGCTCTGGTGATAAACGGCAAGGTCCGTCACGCCGTCGCCGTTGAAATCGGCCGGATATGGATAGGCCTCACTCCAGCCCCAGGGCTTGGCAAAGAACCAGCCGGTATTGGTCAGAACATACCACACGCCCTCCGCGGTGTGATACACCGCGAGGTCCGTGGCGCCGTCCCCGTCGTAGTCGCCGGGCACGGGCGTAGCGGCCCACCAGCCGCACGCCTTGGAATACATCGCACCCGCGGCCGTCAAGACGTACCACATACCTTCGGCCTGGTGATATACCGCCAGGTCCATGCGCCCGTCGCCGTCGTAGTCCCAGGGCAGCGGCGCGGTCTGGGCCCATCCGAAATCGGCCGCCACGGGCAGGTTGTTCAAGGAATACCGGACCCGCCATGTGCCGGTGGGCGGATAATAGAACCAGAGGTCAGCCTTGCCGTCGCTGTCGAAATCAGTCCACGTCGCCTTGATCATTGACGCATGGGAGAAGGCGGAATACGCGGTGTTTGTAAGAGGCGGCGCATAGGTCCGATTCACGCAGGTCACGCTGATGCGCAAGAATTTCCCTATGTCCCCGGGCTGCACAACGTAGGTTGTGGATGTGGCGCCCGGAATGTCATTAGTGTTGATGCCGGAAAGGCTGTCCGCCGTCTGCCACTGGTAGGTAAATTCCATGGCGTTCGTGGGCGTCCAGAAGCCCTTGTGAGACGTGAAGGTCTGCCCGATGTAGGGCAGCCCGCTGATCGTCGGTATTTCGTGGTTCGCCGGTTTTCTCGAAGTGACTGTCAGCACGACAGGCAGCGTCAGGGGCGAGTGCAACGCCCGGTCTCCGGTATTTGGATCAAACGCATGGATGGTCACCTTGCCTGTCCGCGTCCCGGCCGGCAGGCCGGCGGTATTGAAATTCAGCTCGATCACGTCGACGTTGCCCGTGGTGATCCCGCTTGAGGGGGACGGGGAAAGCCAGGCCGAGTCTGACGCAATTTCGTAGCTCATCGGGCCGGGCGGCGCCTTCGCCGCGTTCCAGATGGAAAAGGATTGTTTGGACGGCGGCTCGTCCTGGAGCACGCTGTGCTCCACGCGGCTGACGGAACACGTGAGCGCGGCGGCGGCGGTCACTTTCAAGGCAACCGCAACCTGGCGGGTCATGTATCCGGCGCCCGAGGCAGGGTCATCGCTCTCCACCGTTATGATCCCGTGATGGGTGCCTTGGACGAGATTGGTCGTGTTGAAACGGACCTCGAGCTCGCTGGCGGCGCCGTATTGTACCCCGTTCGTGGGCCAAACGCTGAACCACGCGCTGTCGTCACTGACCGAGTAGCGCATCAAGCCCTTGGGCTCTTCGCACTCGTTCCAGAGGTGGATTGCCCGGCTTGCCGCGTTGCGTCCTTCCGCGCAATAGTTGATAAGCGAGTAAGTGTCCAGGGCGCACTCCGGATAGGGATTGACTACCATCACGACTTCCGTTTCGAGGGGCGAGTTGGTCGCATAGCCGGAAGCGGCGATGGTCACCTTGCCGGTGTGCACGCCCCGACCCAGTTGATCCGTGGCGAAGCGGACTGAAATGGACTGGAGATTGCCTGTCGAGGTGCCGCCTGCCGGGTCCACGTCCAGCCAATCCCCCTCCACGGAAAGCGTGAAGTTCATCGGAACGCGGGGCTCAGGGCTGTTATTCCAGACAAAAAGGGTTTTCGGAGGCGCGTTGTAGCTGAAGGTGACAAAATTCGAAATCGTGGCCGGGTCCCGCGCAAGGCCCGGCCGCGCTTTGACGATCGCCGTCACGGCGATATGCTGCGGCGAATTGGTCACCACGTACTCCGGGAAATCGGAGGAAGAGGCGTGAACCGTCAACGTGGCGGTGTGTATGCCGGCGCCGAGCAAGGCGGCCGTGTGGAAGATGTTGGTCACGGTGATGTGGTTTCCATAGCTCACCCCCCCGGTGGGGCTGCATGCCAGCCAGGGCGCCGAACTCGTGATGGAAAACACCATTCCGAACACCGGGTAGCTGGGGTCGGCCGCGTTCCAAACCTCAAATACCTTTTGCGACGCGTCAATGCCCTGCGTCGTGGTGCTTTCAAGATTGGTGACGCCGAGCATGAGCGTGGGCTCCGGGCAGACATTCAGCAGCACCGGCAGAATGGCGGGTGAATTCGACGCCGGGTTCCCCTTCGAATCGGTTCCCACCACGGTGACTCGGCCGGAGTATGAACCTATGCCCAGGCCCAACGCGTTAAAAAAGTTGGTTATGGTTGCAGAGGATTCCGGCGCGATCTCGCCCGAGGCAGGGCTGCACCAGAACCAGCCGTAGTCCGTCGAGTTGGTGAAGCGGAGTGTGCGGCCGTACGACTCCGTGTTGTGGATGACGAATGTTTTCGGGGTCGCCTTCTGCGAGAACATCGCTTTATGCTCGAAAGCGTCCGGCACCAGGGAAATTGTCGGCGGACGCAGAGTTTTGGAAGCCTGCGGGGTGTTTCCGTAACAGCCCATGTTCACCCGCCCGCCGTTGGGCTCGGGCTCGTTCCGGTAGTCGGTGCTGGCGTCGCCCGCGTCAATACAGGGGCTGTTCGTATTGTCTTCCACCCAATTGCCGGCATCCCATCGGCCCTGCTGCGACTTGAGGTGAAAATTCCCGTTGAAAAAATCGACAAACTGGGGGTCGTTGGTAATGCAGCCATCGTATAACGCTTCTTTGTAGTCCCTGATGTCGCTGTAGTACAAGCGCGTGGAGGTTACGCCCAAGTTCGTCAGCGAGACGCCGCTTTCCCAAAGGATCGAGTTCCTGATCTCCACGCTGCAGCCCGGCTCCTGCTTCACCCTGAAGCCTTCAATGGTGTGGCGGACAAACGTGCAGTTGAGGCTCCAGTTGGTGCCCTTTGCCAGGTACACTGACTGGCCTTGCGCCCCGTTTGCTGCTGAATCGTTGAAGTCGAAAAGCGTGTTCACGAACTGCACATGGCCGTTGGTCTGGTACACGCCGGAGCCGTAGCTCTGGTTTAAAGAGCCGAGCATGAAGTTCCGGCTGACCTCACAGTTGGTGAGCGTAACGAACGAGCTGTTGGCATAAAGCCCGCCGCCGTAACAATTGTTGGTGTTCGCAATGATCAAGCAGCCGGAAAGCAGGCTATCCGTGCACCCGGTAAGGCAAACGCCGCCGCCATAGTTTTCGACAATTTCAGTGTCATAGACCTTTACCTGAGAATTGCCCGCATAAAGGCCTCCGCCATACTGCTCGGTATCGGCGGAAGAGGGACTGACATTGGTGAGGCTGTTGGCGCGTATCACGCAGCCCGAAATAGCCACCACCGAGTTGGATATCGCAAGGCCCGCGCCGCACTTGCTGACCTCGTTTGAAACGATCGTCGTGGAGAATATGTTTACATTCGTGGAGTCCAGAATGAATATTCCGGCGCCGGCCATGGTTGTGGTCTTGGTCAGTCTTCCGCCGCTGATAATCACGCGGCCTATTGTGGCGTCCACCGCCCCGGTCATGAAGAATACGCGGCCGTCCCCGTAGTTATGGATCTCGGAAGGCCAGTTTGTGGCCGGCCAGTTTGTGTCGTAATTGCCCGGGTAGCCAATGCCTTCGTAACCGCCAAGCAGGGTAAGGTTGGTCGTGTTCCACACTATCGGCGTTGCCTCCCCATCTATGTTGTAGATCTGGTCCGGGCCGCCGCGCAGGTATATCGTATTCGTCGGATCGCCGCTGTTAGTTGCTTTGAAGAATGCGTTGGTAAGAGTCTTGTACGCGTCGTCCCAGGCCAAGCCGCTGTTCTCGTCCGATACCGAATTGACGTCAACGTAGATTTCGCGAGCGCCCGCAGCGCCCGCGCCAAGACAAAAGGCGGCAATAACAAACAACCTTGACAGGCTGGTTTTCATCATCTTTCACCCCGCGTGGACATACTCATAGCCTCAAAAGACTTTTGTCGCTCTTTCAACAGCATATAGACTATCGCACTTCAAGTGGAAACACAACCAATTTCTCATGTTTTTCTGGGTTGTCAAACCCCTTTGCGTGGCCCGCGCCCGGATTGCCGGCCGCGGCATGGCGGAAATACAAGCTTGACCATGCAAATTTAATGATGCACTTTTTCGGCGCCGCATTTTAAGGGCCCGCGGCTATGTCAGAGGTTCTGCGCATGACAGGCTCCCGGAACACGACGCGCAAGTCCGCGCAAAGGCTGGTGAAATACCGGTATTTGACGTATTTCCCACGGGGTTATGACCCGCGCCGGAAAAAAGGCTATCCGCTGCTGCTCTTTCTTCATGGCGCAGGGGAGCGCGGAAGCAAGCTGGGGCTTGTCAAAAAGCTCGGTCCGATCCGCGAAATCGAGCGGGGCCGCGACCTGCCGTTCATCGTTCTGGCTCCTCAATGTCCGGCGAACGGCGGGTGGAACGCCGAAGCGCTGGCCGCGCTGCTTGATGATTTCCAGGCCGGGCACAACGTGAACCCGGCCCGGGTGTATCTGACGGGCCTTTCCATGGGCGGCCATGGTGTCTGGATGCTTGCCAACGCGCATCCCGAACGCTTCGCAGCCATTGCCCCCGTGTGTCCGCCCGTATTACGCAATCGCGTGCCCGGCCGGTTCAAGGATGTGCCTGCATGGGTGTTCCACGGCGCCATGGATTCGGTCGTGCCGATAACGAACTCCTTGACCATGGTCAGGGCCATCCGCAAGGCCGGGGGCAGCGTCCGGCTAACCATATACCCGGACGCAGGCCACGATTCCTGGACGCAGGCTTACGGCAATCCTGCGCTGTACCGCTGGTTTCTGAAGCACCGGCGAAAAGCCTGACATCCCTGCCGGCCGGCCGCGGCCCCACGCATCATGATGCATGCCCGCCCAATGGCCAATCCAGCCGCACACGCTGATCCGCAAGGGCCTTGCGCAGCTTTTCGGCCGGCGCCTCCCTTGGCGGAAGCCCCAGGCGGCAAGCAATGGCGGCGGCGGTCCCGGCCGCCTGGCCAAGCTGCATGATTGTCCGTGACAGGCGGCAGCTCGTCGCGGCCTCGGCGGTGAATCCGGCCGCCATTGACGACACCAGTACGTTTTGCAGGCCCCGGGGCACGAGTGATCGGAACGGAATGCCATAAGGCCGGGCAAGCTCCGCGCATCCCCCGCCCTGCCCATGGCGGTCCATGGCGTGGTCACAGAGCGCGACAATGTCCGGGTGCCGCTGCCCTGGAAGACCCTGGAGCAGGTCGGCCCCGCAAAGCATGTACTCGCAATCCAGGTGGATTGTCTCGCGTATTCCGAGCCGGGGCGCGATTTGCGCAATCCGGTATTGGCGGAACTCGGGATAGCGCTGCTGAACCCATCGCCAGTGAGCCTTGACCCTGCGCCCGCATTCCATGTAGGCTGCCCGCGGGCCCAGGGCGAGGCATTCCTCAGCGCTCATCGTGGGCAGCATGTTGCAGCTTCGATCCTTGTTCGGGTACTGGACGCAGGACATGACCGGAAATTCGTCACGCCACCAGCACGCGGAAGGTATGCCGCCCGGGATCGGCTCAATCCCGGGCGATTGCGCCGGAGTGATGCGGTATATGAGGCTCACCGCGTTGAACGGGGCGGCGCCCCGGGGGACAACCCCCGCGCCGCAAGCCCGGCACAGGGCGCCAGTTTCGGTGGCGTCTATCCACGTGCCGGCCCGCAGGCGGCTGCCATCGTTCAAGACTATTGACTCCAGCCGGCCGCCAATGCATTCGGCTTCAACAAATCCCGACCCCGTGAGCGTCTCGACAAGGCCGGTTTCCCGCAGCATCCCTTCAACAGCCGGCGCGTACGCGTCCGGCTCAAAAACCACCCCGTGCCAGCGCTTGCGCACAAAAGCTTCATCCTCAGCCAAGCCCCTGCTCCCGTGACGCCGGAGGGTGTCGGAATAGGATTGTTCCGGATCAATCAGCAGTTCGCCGCCCGGAAAGGGCGGCTTGTTCGAGCCCGGCCAGCAGCAGTGCCGCCCGAAGCTGTAAATGCCGGCGGCTCCGGGCTTTTGCCTGAGCCTGCAGTAGATGTCGTACGGGATTCCGGTTCCGCCCACGCCGGGCTCCCATACGTTCACCCCGCCATGAACCGCCAACCCTCCGATGGCCGGCCATTGCTCGATCAGCAGTGTTCTCAAGCCCTGCCTGGCTGCAGCCAGCGCGGCGCCTATCCCGCCGCTGCCCGCCCCCAGCACGATGAGATTCCAGCCATCCCCAAAATTGCGCATGCCGGCACCGCTCCCGTTGACTCTGCCCGCCTTGTCCGTGGCTTGCCGGCCGCACTCTATCACAACCCCGGCTTTTGGCAACCGCGCGTCCGCTGTCCCGTTGGGGCATCGATAGCGATCCCGATTTCGATTTCGATAGTGATTTCCCCCTCCCTCAACTCAAAACCCAAAACTTCTCCCCTCTCCCCTATATCCTATCTCCTATCCCCTATATCCTATCTCCTGTCTCCTGCCGGATTTGTCGCCTGGCC
>JAAZAB010000097.1 GCA_012514555.1 Lentisphaerota bacterium | reverse complement strand
TCAAACCACGAGGGATTGGCCATAGTGCGGCATCTGCTGTGTTGCAGCGGGTTCGGAGTATGTCAATACGCCTTCACCCGCTGCGCCTTGCATCTGCCGCACTCTGACCAATCGCAAAATCCGGGATTACGGCTTCACCGGCACGGCGCCCGGGAAGCCCCACGGCTCACCCCAGGCCAGGACCGCGCCGCGCGCGGAACGCACATACCACGATCCGGAGGCAGGGTCAAATACGGCGCGGTCCGCGGCGCCGTCGCCATCGTAGTCGCCCGCCACCGGCACAACGCCCGGGAAGCCCCACGGCTCGGCCCACGCAAGGACCCCCCCGGCCAGGCTCAAGACATACCACAAGCCCGAAGCGTGATCATAGACCGCAAGGTCCGTGCAGCCGTCGGCGTCATAGTCGGCCGCAACGGGAGCGAAGCCGGCCCCGCCCCACGGCTCCGCCCAGGCCACCACGCCGCCGTCAACGCCGGCGACATACCACAGGCCCGAATCCTCCCCGAACACGGCCAAATCAACCGCGTCCGAATTGTCATAATCGCCCGGAACCGCGGCGGCCTGGCTCCAGCCCCAGCTTCGCGCCCATACCACCGCCCCGGGCCCGGCAATGCTATACGCGTACCACAATCCCCGCGCGGCTTCGTAGGCAGCCACTTCGTCGGCGCCGTCGCCGTCATAATCGCCCGGAGCAGGCTCGGCCCCGGGCGCGCCGCACGGCAAGCCGCCGGCGAGGCAGCAACCCCGGGCCAGGGACCAGACATACCAGAGCGCTCCGGACGCGTCATAGGCGGCGATATCGCACGCGCGGTCGCCGTCAAAATCGCCCGCTGCGGCCGCCGCGCCGGGCCAGCCCCATGGCAGGCGCCAGGCCAAAACCCGGTTGCGCGCAATGGATTGCACATACCACTCGCCCGAAGCGGGATCGAACACGGCAAGATCGGACGCGCGGTCGCCGTCAAAATCGTTGCGCGCGGCGCGGTCCAGCGCGAACCAGGCAGCCACGACATGATCGCCGGCCAGGCCGGTCAAAACGAGGTTCGAGACCGCCCCGACGGGTGCGCCGTCCACTGTCACATTGAGAATTCTATGCGCCGCATCCGGCACCAGGGCAAACGCCGCGCGCCCGCCATAGGGCGCCTGGACCGCGCCCGAGGGTTGGATCGAGCCGTGCGGCCCGGCCTCCGCCGTGATGGTGACAGTTCTTCCCATGCCCAGTTCGTAGGCGCCAATATCCACTATTCCGTTCACCACCCGCGCGCAGCCGGCCGCGTCCAGCGCATTGGTCATCCAGTCCGCGTTCGTCCCGGCGTCGCGGCAGGGCGAAAACACGTCAAGCCGGAAATCGCCGGCGGCCGGGTCGAGAAAGAGCGGCGGGTTCGTGATGAGCCCGGTCACCGTGACCGCGTTTCCGGTTACCCCGGCAGGCGCGCAGACCTGCTCGCAGGACGCGTTGCTGAACACGTCGGCGCCGCCCGCGTTGTCCGCCAGGATCAGGTTCCTGAGCGCGCAGCCGGCCATTGCAAGCAGCCCGGCGGCTTCGGCGGCCGCGTTGGAGACTATCGTGAGATTGGCGGCGTCGCATTGGCCGACCACGTACAAGCCCCCGCCAACGGCGGCCGTGTTGTTGGCCGACAAAACCGACCGGATGGTCGTTTTCGCCCCGAAGAACGCGACGAATGCCGCGCCGCCGCCGGAATGTCCCGCATGATTGCCCTCAAGAACGCATCCCTCTATTGTTCCGCCCAGCGCGGCCATCACCCCGCCCGCATCGCCCGCGGCCGCATTGCCGCGGATGGTGGAAAACCGTACGGCGCCGCCAAGGTTCAAGCACACGCCGCCGCCGCCCTCGGCGCGGTTGCCCTCAATCAGGCTGTTGCGTATCTCCCCGCCGATCGAGACCAGCGCGCCGCCGCCGGAATAGGACGAGTTCGCGCTCAGCACGCAGTTGCTGGCGAGCGTTCCGGCCGAAAGCGCCATCCCGCCGCCGCCCGTCAGCGCCTCGTTGCTGACCACCAGGCTGTTCCGCAGTTCCCCGTTGGCGAGGCGCACCCCGCCGCCCGTGTTGGTGGTGAACCCCCCGGTTATCGTGAAGCCGTCCACAATGGCGCGGGCCTCTATCGAAAGGCAGACGTTCGATCCGGCGGCGTCAAGAATGGTCTGGCCGGCCCCGTGGGCGCCGCTGAGGCGAATTTCATTAGTGACAACGATCGTGGCCCCCTCGCGGTAAACGCCGTTTGTCACCCTGACTTCCATTCCGTCGATGGCAAAGGCCAGCGCGCCGGCCAGGTTAGTGAACGCCCTGTCCCACGTGTCGTAGGGCGCCGCCTGGGCGCCCCCGGCCGCGACGTGGATAACAGGGCTTCGGACCGTGTAGCTGTTGGTTACGCTCGACGCAACAGCGCCGTCCGCGGCATAGGCCTTGACGCAATATTCCACGAGCGCGCCCATGTCCTCGCCCGGAATGAGCGACCTGTAAAACAGGCCGAGCGCGCCGCCGGATTCCAGGGAGGCCGGGCTCGCCTGCCACGCGCCGCCGTTGACCCGGTGGAAATTACTGACCGCCGCCACGCCGCTGCCGTTTGGCAGGACCTGCGCGCGAACCGCGGCGGCGGCCCGGTTGGTCACGAGGTTCGGGATGTGCTCCAGGCCTTCCACGGCCTGCGCGCGCGGGAGCCCTGCGTGCAGCGCCAGCGCGAACGGCTGCGGACCCATGGGCACATCGCTGCCTATCACCAGCACGGTGTAGACGCCGGCCTCGGTCCGGCCGACATCAACTCCTTCCACGTTGTTCGTGCGGTCGAACCCGGCGCCGCCGTTGGGGTGCAGGACGGCGCCCGAGGGGGTTATGATTACGAGGTCAAGGTCGTTGACCAGGTTGCGGGCCGAAAGCTCGCAGGACGGGTAATCCGACCAGACCAGCATGGCGCAGAGGCGGTTTGACGCCGCGCCCTGGAACGCGTAGGCGCGGACGTCGTCCGTGTTCAGCGCGTCGCCGTCAACCAGCACGTTGGTGCCTGATTCCGGGAACAGGGCGCCACCCAGGTCAACATGCCCCCAGCCTTCCGCGCTGTTCGGGCGGCTCGCGCCGGGAATCTCCTGGAACGGGCCGACTCCATACTGTCCCGGGGACAGGCTGCGCGCGCCGGCAAGCATCAGCGCCTTGACCAGGGCCGCGCTGGGATTCGCGAAACCGCGCGCCTCCACAAGGTATTGCCGCGCCAGAGCCGCCGCGCCCGCGCACAGAGGCGACGACATGCTGGTGCCGCCGCAAAACACGTAATGGTTGCTCGCCGCGTTCCCGAGAACGCCCTCGCCCGTGCCCCAAAGCACGCCCGCGCCGGGCGCGCGCGACCTGCATGAAACTATGTCGGTTCCCGGCGCAACAATGTCAGGCTTGACGCGCCCGTCCATGCACGGACCCCGGCTGGAAAATGCCGCCATGCCCTGGTGAACTCCGTCACAGGGCATGCTCACCGGCGACGCGGCGATCGGCCGGGCCGGGTATTGCGCGCCCCAGGCGCCGCCCCATGTTGCGGACGACATCCCCCCGGAACCGGGCGGCCGAAGCGTGGCCGCGGCGCCTACGGTGAGCGCGTTCTTGGCGGATGCCGGCGCGCCGAGCGAACCGCCGTCCACCCGCCCGTCCGCGTCGCCGTCCACGCCGCTGTTTCCGGCGGAAAAGCAGATCAGCATGTCGGGATGCGCCCATACGAATTCGTCGACCTGCCGGGAAAGCGCCGTGTATTGCCCGTTCACGCTTTCGCCCCAGCTGTCATTCTGGACCCTGGCGCCGGCGGCATACGATTGCGCGAACAGATCGTTGAGATCGTCGGGCAGCACCAAGCCGTTCCTGGCGTCCGCGATCGACTGCATCACGAGTTCCGCACCGGGCGCCTGGCCCTTGAACAAACCGTTGCTCCAGGCCGAGCCGTTCCCGAGCACTGAGCCGGCAACATGGGTCCCGTGGCCCATGGCGTCGCTCCAGTCGTTGGTCCGGCCCCAGGCAAAAGCGGCGCGCAGGCGGTTTGTGAAATCCGGATGCATCGAGACCGTATTCCCCGTGTCCAAGCCCGTGTCCGCGACGCACACAACCTGGCCGCGCCCGGTCAGCCCGTGGTTCGTCCAAACGACCGACGAGTTCATGCGCGGCGGCTCCGCCGCAACGTTGTTGTGCCACTCGAGCGGCGTATCCGCCTCGATCCATTCAACGGCGGGCTCATCCGCCAGCAGCTCAAGCGCCGGCGCCGGCAGCCTTGCGCGCAGGATTCCCTTGCGAACGCCCTTTGCCGCCGAGAACACCGCGCCGCCAAGGCGGGCCGCGGCGGAAGCGGCCGCCTGGACGCTGTCCGGCCCTGTCGTGATCACGCGCACGTCGGCGTGGCCTCCGGCGGACATGGCCGGGAGCCCCGGCTGGAGCTTGTCACCGGGCCGGTATAAGCCAAGCCATTGGACCGAGGGCAGCGCGGAAACCGCGCCGAGCGCCCCGGGCGCCGCCTCCACCAGCAGGGCGTTCACGGGCACGTATCCGCAAACCCGGGCCCCGGCGGCCTCAATCCGCAACCGCCCCGATTCGCGGATCCTGCCGGAGAACTGGACAAGGACCAGCATGGGTCCGCCGGCGGCCTTGCCGCGCAATGCCGCGCTCAGCTCGGCGGAAAACTTGGGCGCTCGCGGCGCGCGGGCAAACATCCGGGACTCGGACTCGGTGTCAATGGCTCGATTGCGAAGCTGAATCGAATAAACGGGCCGATCAGCCAGCGCGGCGTCCACGATTGCCTTCGCGCCGCCCGCTTCACAGGCACAGGCGGCCGCAATTGAAGCCGCAACCGCGGCGAGCGCCCGGCCGCCGCCCGCGAACCGGCGAATGCGCCCGGTTTTAAGAAGCGCTTTCAGGACATCACTTCTCGGCATACATGAACACGGTGTTGTCGGAAGACCTGACGGCTATGAAGCCGTTTGTGTTCTTCATGACGGGCGCGGCGGCATAGAACTCGAGATCGGGGAATTCCTCCCCGGTCATCCACCACTGGACAGGGGCCTGCGCGGGCACATATTCCGGCGCCGGGATGGGCTTGAGCCTTGACTTGAACGCGGCCAGCGCGGACGCATCGAGCGTAAAAGAGGCCGAAAGCTGCTCCCAAACCACACGCCGCCCGTTCTCCTCGCCCCCGGCCGAAGTGAAAAGGAACTGCGGATCGATCATCGGAACCGAAACGCCCTCCGCGATATGTGCCTTTGCAAGATACGCGGAGCGGATTTCAATGGGAATCTGGGCGCTGTCAAGATAGAGCGCCTCGACAGCCGCCTCCCGGCCGCAGCCGGCAGCCAACAACACCAAGCCGGCCATTCCGATCAGAGCGCGCTTGTCTTTCATGAATGTTCTCCGCGTTTTTTTTCGCTTGATGCCGCCGCGGGCCGCGCGCAGGACAAGGCTGAAGCGCCCGCTGCCCTGCCCGAAACCGGGCCCGAACTCGATGCCACTAACATATCAACCCGGGAGGCCAAGTCAATAATCATTCAATTATCCTCTTGCAGGAAAAACGTTTTGCCAGTAGAGTATAAGTTAAAAGGTATTTCGAATTCCACGCATTCCGTCTTAATGAGTCGGGCCTTGACCGGAATCTGAAGAAGGCGTTCGAAATAAGGCGCGCCGAATGGAGCCGCGCTGAAAAAGTCCATATCAGAGGAGGAGAGTATGCCAAACGTAATGTCGTGTCTCAAGCAGGAGATCATCCGGCTCGCGCGCAAGGAAATGCGCGCCGCCTTAACCAGTCTCAAGAAGGACAAGTCCGCCGCGAAGCGGCGGATGGCGCTTCTGCGCAGGGAACTCGCGCTTCTGAAAAAGGAGCTGGTCCGGCAGACCCGCGTGCTGGCGATCAAGCAGGATGTGGCCGCGCCCGCGGCGGATGACGGTAAGCGAATGCGGATCACATCAAAGGGCGTAAAGGCGCTCAGGCGCAAGCTGCGCCTTTCGCAGGCCGCGTTTGCGAAACTGCTTGGCGTGTCGTCCCTCACCGTCTTCAAATGGGAAAAGAAGGCGGGGAAAGTGGCCATGCGCTCAAAAGCCCGCGCAGAGTTCCTGCGCGTTCGCGGGCTTGGCCGGCGCGAAGCGAAAGCCGCGCTCGAACAGGCCGCCGGAACAGGCGCGGCAAAAGGGAAACGCAGGCCCGCCCCGCGCAGAAAGCGCTAGAATAGCCTGAGCCGATTTCGAACGCCCCTTCCCGCCCCTCACGGAGGCGGCGGGGCGTTCTAGTTTCAGGAATTGGCCCCCTACGAAGGGGTGGAAATGCACTGCGCACATCAGATTGAAGCCGCGCGAGCGAAGCCCGGATTTCGCTCCGGTCAGGCGGCGATTGAATCGATCATCGTGGTCGGCTTGATACTGCTGATCTTCATCGGGATTTTCGAGCTAGCGCGGCTGTTCGCGGCCGAGGAGATTCTCAACTACGCGGCCGGCCGGGGCGCGCGCGCGGCAACGGTCGGCTTCAACGATTTCATGGTGGAAAAAACCATCCGCGTGGCGGCCATCCCGAACGCGGGCGCCATGACCGTGCCGCCCGACAACACCGGGCTGGCCGGATACTGGGCCGTGGAACAGGAGCGCATCCCCGCCTACCTGGGCTCCCGCACGTGGGCCGAAGCCGACGACATCCTTAACTACGAGCGCTGGCCGTTTTCGGGCTACTCATTCGGAGGCTACCGGTTCCGCGTTCAGGTGGAGAGCCTGGACCGCAACGCGTCCCCGCTTTCCGTGAGGGTCAGGCAGGACATTCCGGTAAATTCTGTTCTTTTCAGCGCTTTTTATTCCGGGGACAGCGTTCCCCTGAGCGGCGAGTGCCGGATCGAAAACCACTGCATGCTCTACCTGACCGACATGCCGGAATACACAAACGCGCCGGCGCCGTGACAAGATGAAAAGAACCGCATCCATCCAATCGAGCCGGGCAGGCCAGGCCATGGTGCTGCTGGTGGTGGTGCTCGTTGCCCTGGCCGTTATCGTTCTCTGGCTGTTCAACCTGCATCACGGCATCCGCATGAAAGGCCAGGCCCAGGACGGCGGCGACGCGGCCGCGCTTGCGGCGGCCCGGTGGCAGGGCATCACCCTCAACCTGATCGGGGACCTCAACCTGGCCAAGGCCCTAGCACTGAGCGCAAGCGTCTCGAACCTGCCCCTCGAGGAGCTTGCGGCCGCGGACGAGCTCCAGGCCAGGCTGTGCTTTGTTGGGCCCATGCTGGGGCTGCTCGCGGCACAGGAGGCCGCGCGCGCCAACCGCATTCCCGACAACCCTTTTTTCGCCGCCGAGCTGCGGGCGCACGCGGACCTCGTCCGCGCGGAGGCGCTGACGCCGGACCTGGCGGACGCGGCCTACGAGAACTGCCTCGAGGAATATGCGGACATGATCGACTACGTGTGCGACAGCGGCGTGCCTGCTTACCCGGAAAACGCGCATTTCTTCGGCTACTACATGGGCGACCACATCCTGCTTGACCCCGGCTTTTATTCCGCGGTCGAGTTCGAGGACTGGTGCTGGTTCAGGCTCGGACACCCGGGCCTGCTCGAAAGCTTCTCCGGATACCAGGACTGGGACGAGCTGCCGGCAACCCTCGAAACGATGGAGACCGGCAACAGCGAGATATTCGGGCTCGGCCTGGCGCCGCGCGATTTCTCCGCGCAGGAAGACCCGGATCGCGTTTCCGCGCTGAACGGGATTGTCGCGGACCGCGGCCTGGCCTATGGCCGGGCCGGGGGGGTCGGAGGAACGGACACGATCCGGAGCGGAATCACCAATGTCATACGCTGGTACTGCTATGACGGGCGGACATGGACCGAATGGTCCGCGCTGGCGGACACCGGCTGGGAACGGTTTCCGATCGAGGGCCGGGTGCGCGAAGAGTACAACTATGCCGGAGCCGACGCGGCGATCCTGATCGACCTGAGCTACTCCGACCCGATATCGAACCGGCCGTCGCTCTCGTACACGGAGCAGAACAAACTGCAGGTGGATTCGGCCGGGGTTTCGGGCGGCAGGCGCATTTCCTGGACCGCGGCCGCGAAGCCCTTCGGGTATCTCGGGCCGTCGAACGCGCCCGCGCGCCCCGACTCCGGCGCGCTGGTGCTGCCGGCTTTCCACGACGTCCGCCTCATCCCGGTTGACGCCTCCTCCGCGCCCAGTGGCGGCGCATTCAACCCCGGCTGGCACGAGCACATAGACATGCACCTGCCCAACTACATCAGTTCGGGCGGCGGCGCCCTCGTTGCCGGGTGCTCATATTGCGACGCCATCGCGCGCTTCGAGCAGCCCGCGGTTCGAAGCGAGGCCGTGGCATGGCTCAATGAAAGGAATTCCAGCAACGAGCTAGTGCATCCCTGCTGGTATCCCCCGGGCGGGGGCGGCGGCGGCTACGGCGGCACAAGGAGGGGACACTGATCCAATGACCGGATGCAGTCCAGGGAAACGCGCCTGCGGAGGCCAGGCCATCGTTGAGCTGTGCGCGGCAATGGTGGTCATACTCATGCTTCTGGGCGCGCTGCTTGTTGCCGTGCGCATGGGCCGCGCGCACACCCGCTGCGCATGGGAGGCGCGGGCGAGCGCCGGAAGCGACGCCATTGCCGACTCGCTGCTTGCCGACGTGTTTCCGCCGCATTCTCCGGCCGATACGGCGCCCGTCTCAGACCTCGCGCGCTGGGATGAACTCGCACTGGACGACACCGCCGATCCTCTCACGGGCAATCACATATGGATGTATGCGCTGAGTCACGGCCGCGAGCGGGCGGAGGCGGATTTTTCAGATGTCCCGTTCGTCGGTAATTTCATCCTGGGCAGAGACCGGGCGGAAATCCAGGCCGACGTGTACATGGTCTGGACCCGGGGAATTTATTGACATGAACCTGAGCGAGAGTTTTTTGCTCCCGCAGAGCGCCTGGCGGCGGCCGTGGATTTTCGCGCTGGCTTTCATCGCGCTCGCGGCGCTGTGCCAGGCGCGCATCTTCTGGAGCCAGCGCATAGGGCCGGAAACCGCTTTCGACGCCTTTCCGGGATGGTCCCGGACGTATGAAGCCGAAGTCCGCGTGAACGGCGCGGATGGCGTCATTGAAACGTGGAGCTGCGACGAGAACTTTGAAGCGGTTTGCGCGCGCCTGAACGCAATTGCCGGCGGCGCGAAAACGGACGGCGTTCCGGGCCGGACGATTCTCATAAGAACTTTGTTCACAGATACCGGGGTTTCGCGTATAATTGCCCTCGACTTTGGCCGGGACCAGCCGTGCGCGGTCATTGCCCTGCGCCAGAATCGCAAGGATTACGAGTCAATGATTGCCGGCCCGGGAAAACAAACCGTAACCGACCTGCCGCCCCACCCGCGCGGCCGTGTCCGCCTGACCGTGGAAAATTTCGACACGCGCACCGGGCTGGACCTGCTGGAAATACCCGAGGCTCCGTCCGAAGTCCTGGGCTGGGCGCACGAGGCCTTGTCCGGCTCGGGCTGGAGCAGGCCGGACTCGCCCGGCGGCATGTTCGGAACAAGCCGCTTCCGGCTCTACTCCAGGGGCGATGCCCTGCTGTTCATACAGGTCTCTGGAGGCGCGCGCGAACCAAACAGCACGCTGGCGGTATTGCGAAAAAAACTGAACTGAGGATTTGTTGATGAAATCAAAGATCATCCTGATCGTGTCAATCCTGATCGGTGTGGCCGCGTTCTGGCTCACCGCCTCCTACCTCCGGAACGAAACGCGGAAAATCCAGTCCCGCCTGGACTTCATAGACGTCGTGGTCGCGGCCCGCGACCTGACCGAAGGCGCCATTCTCAGCGCCAGGGACCTCGCGCGCGATTCAATTCCAAAGCAGGGCCTCAGCGACAGGCCCGTCATGGCCCAGGAATACGAGCAGATCATCGGCAAGAAAATCCTGTTCACCATCTCCCGGGGCAACGCGATTCTCTGGTCCGACGTCGGCGTGAAGGACCGCCGCGAAACCGGCCTTGCGGAAACGGTCAGCACAGGCCTGCGCGCGGTCTCGATCGGGGTGGATTCCGTGGCGTCGGTCAGCTCGCTCGTCAAGCCGATGGACAGGGTGGACCTGCTCGGGACCTTCACGTTCCCGTCCGACACAAGGCCGAACGAGGTGGAGATGGTGACCCTGACGGTGCTGCAGGACGTCACGGTTCTGGCCGTGGGCCAGACGATGGGAAAGCGCGTCGGCGGGATTGCGCCGGCGCGCGGCTACAGCACGATGACCTTCGAGGTCACGCCCAACGAAGCTGAGCTCCTGGCATTCCTGCAATCCACGAAAGGCCGGATCATGCTGTCGCTGCGCAATCCAAACGACGTCTCGTTCGAAACCAACCTGCCGTCGGTGAACTTCGAGCACCTCCAGAAGAGCCTGCCGGAAATGAACCTGCTGCGCCAGCGCAACATACGGCACAAGCGCCTGTAAAGGACCCGCAAATGAGCAAGCCGCTCTCGCTGGAAATTCATCTGCCGGGCAGCGATCCGGTCGTCCACAGCCTGGGGTTCGGCGTGTACCCCGTCGGGGCCGAGGCGGAAAACAAGATCGTGATCACCGACGAAAAGGTCGCCGGCCGCCACGCGATCCTCATTCTGCGCGCCAACGGCTGCTGGGTCGAGGATTTGAACAGCCCGGGAGGGACCTTCATCGAGGGCCGGCCCGTGAGCGGCCGCGCCAGCTTCACCCCCGGCCAGGCCATTTCGATCGGGTCCTGCCGCCTGGTCGTCAGGCTCGAAGCCGCCCCGGCGCCCGGCGGCCCGGTCGCCCCCATCCCCCTGCGCCCGCGCTCGCCCGCCCCGGCGCCGGCGGCAGAGGAAGGGCCCCTGACGCCCGAAATCATTCGCGCGAAAAAGAGCGCTATCAAGAAACTGATTCACACCGACCTGCTCGTGCGCCTGGATATCAAGCGCCTCACGGCATCGCAAATCAAGGAAGAGGAGCTGCACAGCCGCGCGCTGTCCGCCATCGACCAGATCATCGGCGAGCTGCAGGCGGAGCTGCCATCCTGGCTCGACGCCGCGGTGCTGAGCAAGGAAATTTACGACGAGGCCGTCGGCCTGGGCCCGCTCGAGGACCTGCTTTCCGATCCCGCCGTTTCGGAAATAATGGTCAACCAGTATGACCAGGTGTATGTCGAGCGCGAAGGCAAGCTGACGATCACGGACAAGACGTTCATGGACAACGCCTCGGTCCTGGCGGCCATCGAGCGCATCGTTGCGCCCATTGGCAGGCGCATCGACGAAAGCCAGCCGTACGTGGACGCCCGTCTCAAGGACGGCTCGCGCGTGAACGCCATCATACCGCCCCTATCCCTCAAGGGCCCCACCCTCACGATCCGGAAATTCTCGCGGGACCTGCTCGGCGTCGACGACCTGGTCCGCTTCGGAACCCTGGACCGGCGAATGTCGGACTTCCTCCGCATCTGCGTGAAGCTGCGCAAGAGCATTATCGTCTCCGGCGGAACCGGCTCCGGAAAGACCACGTTTCTCAATGTCATGAGCTCCTTCCTGCCCGAGAACGAGCGCATCATAACCATCGAGGACGCCGCCGAGCTGCGCCTTTCCCAGTCGCACCTTGTCAAGCTCGAGGCGCGCCCGCCCAACATCGAGGGCCGCGGCGAAGTCGCGATACGCGACCTGCTGCGCAACGCGCTGCGCATGAGGCCGGACCGCATCGTGGTCGGCGAATGCCGCGGCGGCGAGGCGCTCGACATGCTCCAGGCCATGAACACGGGCCACGACGGGTCGCTCACGACCGTGCACGCCAACTCCCCGCGCGACGTGGTCTCGCGCCTGGAAACCATGACCCTCATGTCCGGCATGGAACTGCCGAGCCGCGCCATCCGCGAGCAGATCGCCTCGGCCATCAACCTGATAGTCCACACTGCCCGCCTCGGCGACGGCTCGCGCAAGGTCACCCACATCACCGAGGTCACGGGGCTGGAAGGCGATCGCCTGACCATGCAGGACATCTTCCTTTTCGTCCAGACCGGCGTAAGCGAAACCGGCGGCGTGCGGGGTCATTTCTGCGCCACGGGCGCGATCCCGACCTTCCTGGAAACCCTCAAAAGCCGGGGGCTGCAGGTGGACCTGGCAATGTTCGACCCCAGGAACTGGAAGCCCGGGAGCTAGCCATGCCCGACAGCGCGCACATGCAGTGGTTGATACCCGCGCTCTACTTCCTGAGCTTTGCGGGGCTTGCCTACGCGTTCATGGCGGCCTTGCGCGAAGGCGCGGAGAGCTACAAGAACGTCGTCTCGGGCAGGGCCTCGCGCGACCTGGCCGACCTTTTCTTTTTCGTCCCGCCCGAGCGTATCGGGGAGATCGCATGGACGGCCGCGGCCGCGCTCTTCCTGCTGTTCTTCCTCATGGCCGGCAGTTTCGGCACGGCCTCCGGCGTCGGCCAGGGCGTGTTCGCGGGACTCCTGGCCGCCGGCCTCGCGCTGGCTTCGCCTCGGTTCATCATCCGCTGGCTCCGGACCCGGCGCCTCTACAAATTCAACGACCAGCTTGTTGACGCCCTTATGACCATGAGCGGCGCCCTCAAGGCCGGAAGCAGCATCAACCAGGCGATCGAGCACGTGGTGCGCCAAAGCCCGCCTCCGCTCTCGCAGGAGTTCGGCTTTTTTCTCCACCAGGTTCGCGTGGGCGTCAAGTTCGAGGAGGCGCTGCGGAATCTTGAAAAAAGCGTCGGCTCCGAGGATCTCTGCCTGATGGTGTGCTCCATCGAGATCGCGCGGCAGACAGGCGGGAACCTGGCCGACGTGTTCGAGAAGATTTCGGCCACGATCCGCGAGCGGACGCGCATTCAGGCGCGCATCCGCGCCCTGACCTCGCAGGGCCGGATGCAGGGCATCGTGATCGGGCTCATGCCCGTGGCCCTGGCGCTGGTCATGCTCGTGCTCGAGCCGAACCTCATGAGGGCGTTCTTTTCGTCCTTTGCCGGCATGGCGGTGGTGGTCCTCGTCATCCTGATGGAAACGGCCGGAGGGCTGCTCATCCGCAAGATAATCAACATAGACGTCTGACCATGAACATGAACCCACAAGGAATTATCCCGAATGCCGCGGCCCTCCTCTGGGCGCTGGCGGCCGCCGGCCTCGCATGGGCGCTGATCGCCAAGTTCCGCGAGTACGCGGCGCTGGCCCGGGCCGACGCGCGCCGCGAGGAGCCCGGAATCCCCGTCTTCTTCAGGCTGCTTCTGCCGCTTACCGGCCGGCTGCTGCCGCTGTTCCGCAGGCCGGTGTTCGACGGCGAGCGCAATGCCGCGGAGCGGCGCATTGTCCAGGCCGGCATCGAGGCCGCAATCAAGCCCGAAGAGTTCCTCGCCATCCAGGCGCTGGCGCCGGTCGCGGGCGGCACCCTGCTCGTCCTGCTCTACCTGGTGCTCCTGTCCGCGGGCAGCGCCAAGCCGCTCTTCCCGCTATCCTCGACGAACACGGCCATGTGCCTCGCGCTCTACCTGCTCGCAGCCGTCTATCCCGCGGCATGGCTCAGGCGCCAGGCCGCGGACCGTCTTCGCGCGATCGTGCGGGCGCTCCCGTTCGTCATCGACCTCCTGACACTCTCGGTGGAGGCCGGGCTTGACTTCATGGCCGCGATCAAGAACATAATGGAGCGCCGGCCCAAAGACGCCATAAGCGGCGAGCTGAGCCGCATGCTCATGGAAATCCAGCTCGGCAAAACCAGGCGCGAAGCCATGCGCCACCTGGCGGACCGCGTGGGACAGCCGGAAGTCGTCTCGCTCATGACCGCCCTGATCCAGGCCGACGAGATGGGCGTCAGCCTCGGGGCCACGCTCCGGATCCAGTCCGACCAGGTCCGGTCGCGGCGCTTCATCCGCGCCGAGAAGATGGCGAACGAGGCGCCGGTGAAAATCCTCTTTCCGCTGGTTGTCTTCATCTTCCCGGCCGTGTTCATGATCCTGCTCGGCCCGATCGTGATGCAGCTGCTGAAGCACGGGTTCTGACCGCGTCAGAGCCCCAGGCGCTGGACCAGGTAGTAGAACAGGGGCACGGTCACAAGGCTCAGGAACGACGTGAAGAAGATTGAGCTGGCCGCAAGGCGGGTATCGCCGCCGAAGCGCTCGGCCATCACGCTCGAGCTGATTGCCACGGGCATGCTGGCCACGATATACGTCACCATGCGCGGCACGTGCGGCGTGACAAGCCCGGCGCGATCCAGCAGCAGGACCAGGCCCGCCACGGCAGGCAGGGCCAGCGCCAGCCGCGCGACACAAACCCCCGCAAGCACCCTGGAAAAGACGGAGCGGTCCATCCGGATGCCGCCCAGCTCCGAGCCGATCAGCAGCAGGGAAAGCGGAATTGTCACGCTGCCCAGCAGCGCCATGGCCTGCACAACGGAAGATGCGGCTATGCGCCCTAACGACCCGCCCGCGCCTTCAGCCCACCCGCCCGCGCCGGGCACGGCCAGCGCAAGGCCGACCCCGGCCACGGTGGCCACCAACCCGGGACTCATGACTATCGCCTTGAGAAGGCGGCGGTCCGGCGCCTGGCCCCGGAGCAGGCCCACGCCCAGCGTCCACAGCGCGATCTGCGCGCCGACGTTGAAAAGCAGAACCGCGCTCACGCCTTCGTCTCCGAACAGGGCATCCGCAATCGGCAGCGGCAGGTAAACCCAGTTGGGCACGGCCACGAGAAACAGCGCCGTGGCGCGCGATGGGCCCCGGACGGCAAGCGGGGCGAAAAGAAGGCCGATCGCCGCGCTCACCGCGATGACCGCCAAGGCCAGCGCCGGAATGTACCAGGAATGACGGAGCGTCTCGAGGGTGACCGTACGCAGCATCTGCGGGACAACCATGCACGGAAAAATCACGTCCACGAGCATCCGGCTCAGGTTGGCCGTGGTCGCAAGGGATATATAGCGCCGCCGCCTGGCAACCCAGCCGGCAAGGATCACCAGGAACATCAGCAGTATCTGCTGCAATACTATCCGCCAGTCGGACATGCGCTCCCCGCCGGATCATTCCGCCTTGCCATGCGCCCGCCGAGCGGGCGGCCCTCGGGAACTCACCCGGGCAACCCTCCCGTGAATGCCGGGCCCGTTACATCCGTGGATCGAGTCCGGATGCTACACGTTTCTTAAGAACGGGGACAGACAAAATATCTGCGATTATTTTCAGTTTTATCTGGAAAAGCCAACTTCTGAATTCCCTATATATTAGGGGGTATTAACAAAGGAATCCGCCATGAGACACTCGCGAATCAAGG